>NZ_JACJOQ010000365.1:0-30410 GCF_014695635.1 Coleofasciculus sp. FACHB-712
ACAGCACTAGCTTGGCATCCCGATATCGGTTATCTAATTGGAGAACAAGCATTAATCCAAGCTGGCGTTACTCAGCTCAAAATCGCTTTCAAACAAAAACCAAATACCGACCCGACTTATCGGGAAACAATTAGCAAGTTTCTAGAAACTTACTACCGCCTTTTGAAAGAAAGTAAACAGATTGAAGGTGGAGAAACTAGCCAATTTTACGTCGGATGCCCTTCAGGATGGTCTGTTGACGAACGAGAAGAATACCAAAAGTTACTGAAGGAATCTGGTATTCCTTTAGTCAGCGTTGTCCCAGAGTCGCGGGCGGCTTTCATGCAAGCTAAGGAAGCTGGGAAGCTTTCTTATGACAAACTCAAATCGTCGGTGCTAATTGTTGATATTGGCTCTTCGACTACAGATTTTACTTTGGTTAAAAGTTTGCACGAAATCCCGATAGATTTCGGAAGTAATGCGCTGGGAGCTTCTCTAATCGATAAAGCAATTTTTGCCCAGACTCTCGCTAACCACGAGGAAAAAGCTTTACTCGAACGAGTATTTGAGGCATATCCTCATCACCAAGCGCGTTGCGAACTTGCTTGTCGCAAAGCGAAGGAAGATTACTTTTCTAACGAACAGGTATACAGCAATCCTCAATCCTTTGCACGCGGCTTTGAGTCGATCAACGAACAGATTTACTTTGTGCCTCAAGTTAATAAAGCGGTTATGGATGAAATCTTGAATCAATCTTTGCCAGAATTGGGCGGCAAGAGTTGGCTTCATTCGTTCCGGGAATCAGTGAATGAGGCGAAAGAAAGGCTTGAAAAACAAGGTTTTGTACCGCAACTTTTGCTGATGACTGGCGGTGCATCCCGGATGAAATTTACGCGCCAGATTTGCGAGGAAATCTTCCCTGAACCAGATACTCAAGTTCGCCCCGATCCAGAACCCGAACGCTGCATTGCCTTGGGTCTAGCACGGGTAGGAAGATGGGATCTGCGTGCTGCTGCTTTTAAAGAAGAGGTCAATACACTATTTGACTCAAAAAAGTTAAAAGACCTGGTCAAAAAACATATTCCAGAGTTAATCGAATTGCTGGCTAAGCCACTATCAGAGGGGCTGATTGAAAGCACAATTCAACCAAGTTTAAAAAACTGGCAAAACAACAAAATACGCACTTTGGCTGATTTGGAAGAGTCTATGAAAAAGCAGGCGGAGCAGTGGATTGAAAGTCCTGGCGCTCGGCAAATCGTCAATACTCAATGCGCCACTTGGTTTAACACCAAGATCCAACCTGAATTAGCTGAAGAAACTGACCCCATTTGTCAAAAGTTTCAGATCCCCAGAAGTAGCTTAAGGTTTGAGGAAAGTATCGACCCCGATGTGGTTAGTCCAGACCTATCGATTGGAGACACGATTCTTGCCGAAACGGTGGGATTTATCGTCAATGTGGTGATTGGTGGAGGGACTGTCGGTAGCATCATCGCTCTAATTTTAACCGGACATTTGACTTGGCCTATCGTGCTAATTTACGGTGCCTCAGTTCTTGCCGCCGGAGTGGAGATCACCCGCAGCAAAACCCAAGAAGCAATTAAGACAAAAGTAGATGTTCCGAGTTGGACTCGTTCTCTTCTTTTGAGCGATAGCAAGATCGACTCTACCTGCGAGCAAATGAAACCTGAGTTAGAGAAGGTTTTTAGACAACAACTAACAGAGAATCAGGAAGCTTTTGACGAACTGATTGGGAAAGTTGGGCAAGAATTGAAAAAAGCTCTAAATACTAAGGCGGAAGAGGCAGTAATTCTCATTCAGTAGAGTGACGCGGCAGAAAGCAAAATCATTCATGAAGTTTGTAGTTTGTCCACCCTACCTACTACTTGCATAATGAGGCAAGTACTAAGCCATAATAGTACGCGACGTGAATAGCAGGTAGATGATGACAGATATATCAAATGAACCGTCAGCATACATCGCGTTTCAAGGTGGTGGCGCACTTGGGATGGCACATCTCGGTGCATGGCAGGAGGTATCGCAACAGTTCAACATCATTGGTACAGCCGGAACATCTGCTGGTTCAATTGTTTCTGCGCTCTGTGCTGCTGGATTCAATCCAGCTCATACCATTGATCTCTTTCATCAGCTCAACTGGTCTGAGTATGTGAATTGTCAAAAGTGGTGGAAATTGGTTATTGAGCAAGATGCATACAGCGACGGGAAGCGTTTTCATGGATGGCTGCGAGATCAGCTAGGTAAAAATGTTCCAGGGAAGCCATCTGATATTACCTTTGCTGATTTGTATCAGTTTCGGGAAATCTACTTAGCTATTATTGCTTGTGACCTGAACAACTCAGTAGGAGACCCGGTAGTTTTTGATAAAGATACAGAACCACACACGACTGTTTCATTTGCAGTACGGGCTTCGATTTCGATTCCTGGCCTCTTCAAACCAATACCACGCCTTGACCGGAGACAGGAGCTAGTAGATGGTGGAGTTCTACTCAATTTTCCGGTTGCCCCTTTATATCAACGAGCCATAGAGGCGAGTTGTGTACTTATTGGTGTACGTTTCAAACAACCGCAGAAATACCTTGAGTCACCGGAGGTTCGGGCTGCATTGAAAGGAACTTTCGATCTGATGATGAGACGTGGAAGCCTACCTCCTGCCAATATTTCTCAAGCTCCTAACTACATAGACATTGAAATTGATGTATCAGGTTTTACGCCCTTGAACTTCAATTTGAAACCGGATGCAAAAGAAGAGTTGGTAAAACGTGGAGCATCCGCTGCTAAGCTAGCACTGGTTGAATACAAAGTACGGATTCAAAAGCAAAAAGAGGATTTATTAAAAATAAATCGTGCGGAGGTGGTTTCTAAAATAGAAAAAGTAGTAAATCTTGATAAAGAGGTAGAAATAACAGAATCTGAATTAAAATCTAGACTAGAGCCTAATGGTAGTCGTCCACTAAAAGAAGCTTTAGAGTGGTTATCTAATCGAGATATGTTAGCAAAAAAAGCTGCCAAGGCTGCTTTAGAAAAGTTCCCTGAATTAAAAGAAAATAAGGATACTGTTAAAAGATTTTACTGGGAAATTGAGAAATATTTAGAGCTAATTTATAACTCTATACTAACTCGAAGAACAAATCTCTTGCGGGAGCCACCAATCCATCAAACTTTATCTAACCTTAATATTTATGCAGAAGCTTTGAATGCTATAAAAAATAGGATACCGGAAGATTTAGATATCTTGGCAAGACAGGAGATTGAACACCGAATAGACTACTTGAAACAAAGGATTACTTAGCAAAAACGAATATATACTATTATTACAGAATAGCTTTAATAATCTATATTTTGACGCTGTAGGAGGAGTTCAGCAATCGACTCAACACTCCTTTCTTTTTCTGCTAAGTCAAATATTTTTTGCTTTACTGCGCCTAGGATTTCCGAATGTACTCCTAATTTCCAGAGTTCATCTTCAAGCTTTAATTTTTCGTTCACAAGGCTTTCATGTAGATTCCGCAGGTCAGAATCAGACAATGAGTTGTAATTCATATGGATAGCTTGCAAGTAGTAGGTTTCTATCTAGAACTTACCAGCTAGTTAATAATGATCCGGATCGAGAGGTAAAAATTTTAAAAAAAAAGGGAAGCGATCGCATAACTCGAACAGGCAAAGACCCGATCGCTAATTAGTTTAAGTTACTCCAACAGCCAACCAAACAACTCTCCTACTGTAAGCTGTAGCTCATTTGCAAAAGATGGCACGGGAAGTTGCTGTTCTGGTTCATCAAATACTTCTAAAAGTTGATTTGGAAGATAAACAAATACCGTTTGCTCTTTGGGATCGATCAACCAACCCATTAGAGTTGCATATTTTAAACAATGCAGAATTTTTTTGGTAATTTTCGTTTGGCTTTGGTCGGGCGATAAAATTTCAATTATCCAATCAGGAGCTATTTGAAAAACGTTAGCAATTTCGCCATTCTCATCGCGGGGAATTTTATCCCAGGTAAACACTGAGACATCAGGAACAATTGAACGTCCGTCAAAAGTACATCGCAGTTCTGAAAAAGCTCTTGCAACACGTTGAGGTTTAACAACTGCATTGATAGCAGTGGGTAGTTCTGTTTGAATTATGCTGTGTTTCCCCAGCGGCATAGGCTTTTGAATAATTTGACCATCTATGTATTCGCTAGCGGGTTTGGTTTCAGGTAGCTTCAGAAACTCTTCCAAGGTTAAGGGTTTAGATGGTGTCCTGACCATTTGCGATCGCCTCCAAAAAAACTCAGACGAGCTTTGCTCTCTATTTTACGGGTCGCATTCAGCGGACGCAGCCGGAATCAAACTACGATGTCCGGCTTGTTTATACCGAATGGCGGGGTCGCTATTGCTGAGGTGTATATATACTTTTGTGAAATTAAGAAAATAGATTTCTATCTCAGGAGGAGTAAGGATGTACATCGTACAAATTGCCTCTGAATGCGCTCCGGTCATCAAAGCTGGTGGTTTGGGAGATGTCGTTTACGGGCTGAGTCGGGAGTTAGAAAATCAGGGAAATTGCGTCGAGCTGATTTTGCCTAAGTACGATTGCATGCGGTACGACCACATCTGGGGACTTCACGATGCTTACCGCGATTTGTGGGTACCCTGGTATGGCGGTAAAGTCCACTGTTCTGTTTATTGTGGTTGGGTACACGGGCGGCTGTGTTTCTTTATCGAACCCCACTCTGAAGATAATTTCTTCAATCGAGGCTGTTATTACGGGTGCAACGACGACAATATGCGGTTTGCGTTCTTCAGCAAAGCCGCTTTAGAATTTCTCCTCCAAAGCAACAAGCGACCCGATATCATTCATTGCCATGACTGGCAGACCGGCTTAATTCCAGTCATGCTCTTCGAGAATTACAAGTATGAGATGGGTCTTCAACGGGTTTGCTACACCATTCACAATTTCAAACATCAAGGGATGGGCGGTAAAGAGACCCTGTGGGCAACCGGGCTGAATAACGAACCTTACTACTTCACTTACGATCGCCTGCAAGACAACTTCAACCCTTTTGCCTTGAACTTTATGAAAGGGGGGATTGTTTATGCCAACGCTGTGACGACCGTTTCGCCCCATCATGCCTGGGAAGCCCGTTGCACGGAGATTGGCTCTGGTTTAGGTCATACCTTGCATCTGCACCAGGATAAATTCACTGGCGTACTCAACGGCATCGATCGTGATTTTTGGAATCCCGAAAGCGATCGCTATATACCCGCTCATTACAGCAAAGAGAATCTAGAAGGGAAAGCCGAGACTAAAAAAGCCCTCCGGGAGAGACTTTTGCTCCGCGACGTTGATAAACCTATCGTTGCCTACATCGGTCGTTTAGACGCTCAAAAAGGCGTCCATCTTGTCCATCATGCGATCTACTACGCACTCAACAATGGGGCGCAATTTGTGTTGTTGGGTTCGGCAACGGAACCGGGAATCAATACCCATTTCCAGCACGAAAAAGCCTTTTTGAATGAGAATCCTGACGTTCATCTAGAACTTGGCTTTAATGAAGAGTTATCCCACTTGATCTATGCCGGGGCGGATATGATTATTGTCCCTAGCAACTACGAACCGTGCGGACTGACTCAGATGATTGGCTTAAAGTACGGCACGGTGCCAGTCGTGCGGGCAGTTGGTGGACTGGTGAATACTGTGTTTGACCGAGACTACGACCAAACAAAGCCCCCGGAAAAACGGAATGGTTTTGTGTTCGAGCACAGTGATGAGCCTGCGTTTGAATCAGCAATGGAGCGTGCTTTTAAGCTGTGGTACAACCATCCCGAAGAGTTTCGTCAGCTTGCGCTCCAGGGTATGGAGTATGACTACTCGTGGAAAGATCCAGGGGCGGAATATTTGAAGATTTACGACCAGATCCGACACAAATGAAGCGAAATTGCGATCGGTGGAATCTGTAAAGTAAGTCTTTTGTGGTTGTGCCTCGCTTTTGGGGGCACAATCTTACCTAACTTGGGTAGAGACCTTGGGTAGAGACGGCATTCTCTAACAAATTCTGTCAGAACTGCGATCGCGCAACAGAACGCTTGTTGATGGTTGGGGATTTGGCAACGACGAAAGCGATCGCGAAAGATTAATTTCCACGTAAATTTTGGTAACGATAAAAGGCGTAGGTGTCAAACATGGCTCCAGCGACGCTACAGGTAAAACCGATTACCAGGAGACCTTCAATGGAACACCCGCTGCCAAAGACGGTAAGAAACTCTAGAATTACCGCTCTGCCGCACTGACTGACTGCTTCAAGGAGGGGAATGTAACCTAGTATGGACAGACTTGCCAACACACTAGCGAACAGCAGAATCGGGGCGGTGAAGCTAAGAAAACTCGTCAAGAGTAGGGAACGGAAATAGTTAGGCAAAATGTTCATGAAACTGTAAGTGCGAATGAACTGCCGAGCGGAGAATCGGGAACGAGACTTTCAACTTCTATATACGATAGAAGCGATCGCTGTCACTATCCCGATCTGTCAGAAATCTTAAATAAACCTTAAAAATCTTGTTTAAAGTCCGTAAATATATCTCAGGAATCTCCCAGAGATTCCCCAGCCCCGCGCCCAGAGTGCTGAGCCACAGCCGTGCGAACAGTACAAAAGAGATTCTTGTAGGTCGTCGCCACTCATCAGCTATGCTTTACAAAGTCGTTGAGTCAGCAGGACATCCTTGAGCGAGACTCCTTCCAGTTCCAGCTTAGAGTTATGGGGTCAGCGGTTGCTGGCGGCGATTTTGCTGGGTGGGCAGGTGGTCGTTCACCTTCTGACAAAAAAAATCCATCGGCGCAACACCCTCGACCAAATGGCGATGGTTGGCCCAGAATCGCTCTTAATTGCGTTGGTAACAGCCGGTTTTGTCGGCATGGTATTCACCATTCAGGTGGCGCGAGAATTTGTCAACTTGGGTGCGGGCAGTGCTGTGGGCGGAGTGTTAGCGCTTTCCTTATGCCGGGAACTTGGCCCCGTCCTGACTGCCGTGATTTTGGCGGGACGAGTCGGTTCGGCGTTTGCCGCTGAAATTGGCACGATGCGCGTCACCGAGCAAATAGACGCCCTCTATATGCTGAAAACTGACCCAATTGATTACCTAGTGATTCCCCGCGCGATCGCCTGCTGCTTAATGCTGCCAGTTTTAACTATTTTGTCTATCCTCACTGGCATGGCAGGGGGATTGCTCATTGCCAGAAATCTCTACGGAATTGCCCCAAATGTATTTTTAGAGTCTGCCCGGAATTTCCTGCAAGTCTGGGATTTGTGTAGTGCCTTAATTAAGGCATTTTTCTTTGGGGCGCTGATTGCCGTAATTGGTTGCAGTTGGGGCTTAACAACCACTGGGGGCGCAAAAGGTGTTGGACAATCGACCACCACAGCAGTCGTCACAGCTTTGCTAGCTATCTTTATTTCTAACTTTTTCTTATCGTGGTTAATGTTTCAGGGAACGGGTAGTGCCGTACTTAAAGGGGTCTGAGGCGGAAAACCTTTAAAATAAATAAAGTTGCAATCCTGAGCTTGAATCTCAAGTCGGGATTTGGACTGCCGCCCCACTTCAGCTTGAACGCTAAGAAAGTGGGTAGGTCTAGTACGATAGTTTACAATATCGGGTTTATGCCTGTGACTACTACTACATCTTCTTTACCTTCACAAACTGTTGAACTGGCACCCAGCTACGCAATTCCTTTGGTGTTAGTGGCGGCTTCGATTGGGCTGTTATTCGTTCAACCTTGGGTGAGTTTAGCGATCGCTGCATTTGGTTTGTTCTTGCTGTTTCAGGCGGCAACGATTCGCCTGCAATTCACCGAAACAGCATTAGATGTTTATCGTTCCCAAACCTTAATTCGGCGTTTTCCCTACCAGGAATGGCAAAATTGGCAGATATTCTGGACTCCAGTGCCGATTCTGTTTTACTTCAAAGAAGTTAAAAGCATTCACTTTTTGCCGGTTCTCTTCGATCCCAAAATGCTAAAAACTTGCTTGGAACAACGCTGTCCAAAAGCAAGTGCGTAGGGATACACAGATGCGCGTCCTTACAGATGAGTAGTTAATTGTTAGTTGTTAAGTGTTAATTGTTAGATGAATTCAGACGAACCTCAAACCCAAGAACAAGAACAAGAGCAAGAACAAAAACAACAGCCAGTTGTTGAAGCATCGGACAATTTAGAAGCGCCAGAAGAGGAAACTGTAACTGCCGATCCAGCCTCAGACAATCTTATAGCATTACAAATTGCCGCTGTTGTGGAGGCATTTGATGATTCAGAAGCGGAAATTGCCGCCGTTGTTGAGGAATTAGATAATGCTGAGGAGCCAAATATAACAGTAGCGATGGAAAATTCCGTCTCTGTTTTAGAGCAACGGGTGGCTGATTTACAACAGCAGGAAGAGGCATTAATTCAGGAAATTGCCGCCCTGCAAGCTTCTCATAATAAAGTTCTGCAAGACCAGCTGGCTCAAACCCAAGCGTCGTTGAACCGTCTGGTGCAGGAGTCTTTGAACGATCTGGAACAACGCAGACAAACACTACAAATTTCCGTTGAACAACTGGAACGACGACGGGAACGCATCCGAGACGAAATGCGAAGAACCTTTGCTGGCACCTCCCAAGAATTAGCCATTCGGGTGCAAGGCTTTAAAGATTATCTGGTCGGTAGCTTACAAGATTTGGTAGTAGCGGCAGAAGAATTGCAACTCCAGAAGGAACCAGAACCCCCGAAGGCAGTTCCAGTCGTGGAAGAGTCGAAGGCTGCATCGCCTGTAAACCCCAAATTTACAGAACAGAGCTTTCAATCAACTGCAAAACAAATTCGCAGTATTTTAGACCAGTACCGGACGCGACCTGACTATTATGGCCCGCCCTGGCAATTGCGTCGTACCTTTGAGCCGGTTCATGCGGAGCGAGTTGCGAACTGGTTTTTCACGCAAGGAGGAAGAGGCGCTTTGCGGACAATGGGCAGTCGCCTGCAAAATATCCTGATTGCTTCTTCCGTCATCTCGGTATTAAGCACGCTGTATGGCGATCGCGTTCGCGCCCTGATCCTTGCCAACTCCCCAGAACGATTGGGAGAATGGCGACGGGGTTTGCAAGACTGTCTGGGCATTTCCCGCTCTGATTTTGGTCCAGAACAGGGAATCGTTTTGTTTGAATCCCCAGAAGCGGTCGTGCAAAAGGCAGAGCGTCTGGTTAAGGAACGCCAGATGCCGCTAATTATCATTGATGAGACAGAAGATCAGATTAATCTGTCGCTGCTGCAATTTCCTCTGTGGTTAGCTTTTGCACCCGATCCTCAGCAGATGTCCGCTGATATGAGATATTAGCGACAGACGAATTGAGCTACAAGCAAGAGGCGTTAGATGGGTCTACAGCTGGCTTTAAGTGGGGCATTGTTAATCGCAGCCTATCTCTTAGGCTCGATTCCTACGGGTTATTTGGCAGGACGCTGGCTCAAAGGGATTGATATTCGAGAGCAGGGATCTGGTTCTACAGGTGCCACCAATGTTCTCAGAAACTTGGGAAAAGGGCCAGCCATCGCGGTGTTAGTGATCGATCTATTTAAAGGAGTCGGCGCGATCGCTTTGGTTTACGCCTTATATGCCTTCGCGCCAACTTTTGCGCCAACGTCTGTCCTGCCTGCTACCTGGGAATCTTGGTTAGTTGCTGGCACCGGATTCGCTGCCAGCATCGGTCATAGTAAATCTGTCTGGCTGAACTTCACGGGCGGGAAATCAGTTGCCACGAGCCTGGGCGTTTTATTCGCGATGTCCTTACCTGTGGCATTGGGAACAGCAGCGGTGTTTGGCACAGTTATTGCCTTTTCCCGAATTGTTTCCCTCGGTTCCATTGCGGGTGCGATCGCGGTTTCGGTTTGGATGTTAATTTTCAAGCAGCCGTTACCTTATCTAATCTTTGCGATCGCTGGCGGTATCTACGTCATCTGGCGACACCGCAGCAATATTGAGCGTTTACTTGCCGGTACCGAACCCCAAATCGGTCAAAAATTATCAACAGAACCCGAACAAAGTTCCTAACTTATTTCCTAACTTATAGAGATGCTTAGGTGTTGTGATACTAAACGTCATTTCGCATCTTTACTCGTTTTTATGCTGTTATCTCCCTGCGTAACCAAGAGTTAGCCCACCTTTTCACTATCAGCATGGTGCTAACAGCTAGTGCCATGCTAAATAGTAGATTATCCAGCCTAATTGCTCTCTGGGTTCCAATCGCTAATATGACTTCTAATATTAAAGATGGGAATAAAATTCCTCCAAAAAGCAATACAGCATAAAAAATAAGTTTTCCCCTGGCTCTTGCACTAATGAGTGCTAGAAAGAAGCCAATAGGGATAAAAATCAATCCATAATAGAAAATTTTGTAGATTTCTAGATTAATACTATTAGCATCAAAAGGTAATAACTGAAAAATCATCACCTCCGGAACCAGTTTCAGTGAATAAGGTTGTTTCAATCCATCTATATAAATTTTAAGAATTGACCCTTCATAGGTAAGAAGTATCTGATGATTCTTGGTGTCACCAAAAACATTTGGAACAGCTAGTTGATAGTTTGTTGCATTTTTTCCGGTGACTGGAGTTCGCACTCGAAACACCAAATCCGCTCCCTTTTGCCCAAGGGTAAAATTGCGGCTTTCATCATCTGCTGAAAGGGAAATAATTCGAGCAGGGCCAGCCTGCATTGTGTCAGCAGTAGCGACAACGGCACCTATTGTAAATTGAGAAGTTTCAGCAATCTTTTGGGTCATTAAAGCTACAGAGCTTTTTGTCTCTAGCCAATGATTGGAATCGAGAGAAGCACCCCTTTGATCCTGAGTAGTTGGGAAATTGCCTCGCCAAGATAAATCTGGAAGGTGCCCAGTTAAATCGGGGTAACTACCTGTACCAGTCAATTGATATACCGCTACTAGGTCTTTTTTGATTGCAGAAAATGGAATTTCCGAGGAAAAGGCGGATTCTGCTTCTTGATCTGAAACTGCTTTATTCGCGACGTATAGCTCTGAAATATATCCTTTCCAAGGTCTATTTCCGGTTGGCTCGTTGCCAAGACTCAGCGGGAAAGTGTGATTCCAATTACTGAGACTTCCAGAATTTTGCCAAAGGAGCGTCGTTATAAAAATCAATATAATATATCCAATAAAAGCAGCCGTTAACTTTTTGATTGAAAGAAAACTCTTACTACTTCTAAGAAGATTTAAGGCTGCTCCTAGGCTTTTATCTCCCCCTAAACGAAAGCTTAAAAAACCGATAAAAGCACCTAAAATACTGGCACCAATATCGACAAAAGAGGAACTTCGAGAAGGAATAAATAACTGTAAAATCTCAATTGTAAAACTTAAACAAAAAGAAGTTAATAAGATGAAAACAAGTGTCTTTCTCCCTAAGAATCTTTTTTGCTGCATCAAGCAGGAAAAGACGAAACCAAAGGGGGAGAATAATAAAACGTTAGTGATTAAGTCGTAAAAATTTCTTAACTTAAAAAATTCTGAAGTGAGAAAGCGATAATTTATTTTACTAGCATTCTCTTTAAAGGCAAAATCGTAAGGAAAAAGTGTAACGACCAGTATCAGCAAAAGGCTAAAAATAAAGACTTTATTTGCCCATTTTTGCCGCATAAAGGATTTTTAACAAATCATTTTACTTTTGGTAGCCGGAAAAGAGTATTCAGCGATGCATTAACGACCAAGCTCCTGAGAGCGCCGAGAAGCCGCCACCACTGCCTCAATCAAAGCCGAGCGGAAACCAGCCCTTTCTAACTGGGCAATCCCAGCAATAGTTGTACCTCCAGGGCTAGTCACGCGGTCTTTTAGTTGAGCGGGATGCATTCCCGATTCGTGCAACAGATGGGCAGTCCCCAAGACGGTTTGCAGGGCTAACGAAGACGCGATCGCTCTTGGCAATCCAGCCGCTACCCCACCATCTGCGAGTGCTTCCACCATCAGCGCCACATAAGCGGGACCCGAACCCGAAAGCCCTGTCACCGCATCCATTAAAGATTCTGGCACTTCAACAACCTCTCCCACCGCCTGGAAGATCGCCTTTGCTTGTTCTAGATGCTGCTGGGTGGCGTACTGACCCAGCGCGATCGCACTCATTCCTGCCCCTACCGTCGCCGGAGTATTCGGCATCGCCCGAATCGCTGGAGCCTGGGGAAAAGCTGCTTCCAGTTGACTCAAAGAAACACCCGCCATAATCGAAATCACCACTGGCGGCGACGCTTGGGCAGAAATTTCCTTCTCTAAGTCTGCCGCCACTGCTGCAAACACTTGAGGTTTAATCGCCAGTAACAGCACATCCTTTGCCGCCGCCACCGCCCGATTCTCTGCCGTCACCTGGATGCCGTACTGCTGTGCCAAAAAGTCTCGCCGCTCTCTTTGCGGCTCACTCACCAAGACTTCTTCTGTGGCATAAAGCTGTTTTTGCATCAGGCGGGATAATAGAGCTTCTCCCATTACCCCGCCACCAATCATGCCGAATTTAGTAGCCAACCTCGTCCCCCAATCCTTATCAGCATGAAAAGTCCGTTGTCGGCGGTCAGTTGTTTTTAGTCGTTACGACTGACCATTGACCGCTAACAAGCGTCTCGACTCAGAAATTTTACTGCGCCATCCGGGTCGGTTCGTTTGACCAAGCTGGGGAGGGGGCAGAGGGACGGGGAATCCGGACTTGTGGTTGAGGCACTTCGTGAACCACGCCAGTCTGGGTACTGACTTGAACACAACTCGGTGTAAACAGAAAGATACTTTCGCCAATCCGCTCTTGGTGCCCATCGATCGCATAAGTGCCACCAGCCACAAAGTCTACAGCTCGTTGCGCCTGATCTGGGTCCATAATTGTCAGGTTTAACACGACTGACTTCCGCTCGCGCAATGCTTGAATTGCCTGGGGCATTTCTTCAAAAGAACGTGGCTCCATCACGATCACTTCCGAAATTCCATTCACCGAACCGGGCATCCCAATCACATTATTCATTGTTGTCCCCATTTCTATTTCTCTTGCAACAGGTGTGTTTGTCCGCGCTCGACGGCTCTGGCGACGTTCTTCTTCTGCTGTCGTCGGTTGAGGATGCTGTTCTTGATAGAGATTTTGGTACTCTTCTCCCTCGGCTTCTTCGTACTCGTCATACTCGTATTGAGCTGGCTCATTGAGACCCACGAAATCTCGTAGCTTAGAAAAAATATTATTCACAGTTCACGCTCCATCACGATTTAAGGTTAGACTTTGGGGCTGGGATCGCAGGGCACCCTTGAGGCAGCAGTCCTAGTTTAAGGAAACGACAATAATAATCATATAGTCGTGCTGGCAATATAATATCCGATGCCTCTTCATTACCCCACTCATCTGTTCGGAATAGATGTTGACATTTGTAAGCATAGTGGGGCTTTTCAGGATGCCCGTTCTCCAAAAATAATTCGCCCCAAACGTATCATTGTTGCCCCAGATTGCACAGCTAGCGGGTAATCACCTGACATTCCCATTGATAGCTGCTGCATTTGAATATTTGACCAGTTTTGCTGTCTGATTTCATCGGCTAGTTTGCGGGTTCTATCGAAAACTGACAGGATTTCAGAAGCCTTGAGATCGAAAGGCGGGATTGTCATCAAACCTTGAATTTGCAGATTGTAGCACTCATTCAGGGCTGGTAAATCGGCAAGCAGTTGAGGAACTGTCCACCCATACTTGTTGGGATCTTGCAGTAGTTTCACTTGCAGGCAGATGAAGGGCGATCGCGACAGCTCAAGCGCCAGTTCGTTTAATCGTTGGGCTAATTTTAAACTATCTATCGAGTGAATCCACTGAAATTGTTCTAGGGCTTTTCGAGCTTTATTACTTTGAAGGTGTCCAATCAGGTGCCAGGTGATGTCTGGTAAATCTTGCAGTTGCGCTTGTTTAAGTTCAGCTTCAGAGATGCGACTTTCGCCGAAATCCCTTACTCCCGCTGCATAAGCTTCGCGCATGGCTTCAGGGGAAACCTGTTTCGTAACGGCGATGAGGCGGACAGATTCCGGTAGTTGCTGGCGAATTTCAGAAAGGCGTTGGGCGATCGCTCCAGTCATTTGACTTCACTTGAAAATAAACAGGGAAGCAAAAATTAAAAATGCTTGCATTAAAAAGGATTTTTTAATTTTTAATTGCTTGCCCCTATTGAAATGTTCGCTTATGAATAGCCTGAAGTTGGGTGTACTCCTCCATTTGACCGTTGCGACGGAGCATCCGCAAACGGTTTTCCACCATGAGGCGACCATCGCTGCGGGTAATCGGTTCAAACGTGATGCCGGTAGGACTGGTATTCACCAAAAAGAAGAGACGCTGGGCATAAAGGGTCGTAAATAGTTCCTGGCTGTCCTCAAGCAGACACACTCTGTAAAGTAAGCCAAATGTAGGGTGATTTAAATAGGTTTCGCTGCTCATTAACATCCACGCGAAGAATGCCCATCCCTAAGGGAGAGATTGGGAAAAGTCGAAGAGTTTAAGCGGCAGTGCGACTCGCGCCAGCCGCTCTCTGTTGAAACCCAAGATGTTTCACTCTAGTTCAAACTATGCAGATGATAGCTTGTATTCGGGCACCTCAGAGAGAATGTTTGGGAATTGGCGACACTTTTCAGGGTGAGCAAACGAGGATGGCGGTGGCTACCGAATAATCGCCATCATGGCTGATGCTTAGCTGCCACTGACAATCTTCCCACCCTGCTGTCTGGGCGGCGGCTGAATGGTGAAGAAATACTTGCGGTGCACCCGTGGGTAAACGTCGAATCTCAATATCGGTGTAGCTGACTCCCCGCCATCCAGTTCCCAGTGCTTTAGCAACGGCTTCTTTTGCCGCCCAGCGCCCTGCTAGCTGGTTGATAGAGAGGCGACTGCTATCGCTCTGAGTGTAGCCGCAATCTTGTTGTTCATCAAAAGTATAGACGCGCTGCAAGAAGCGATCGCCAAAGCGTTCAACAGCGGCTTTAATCCGAGGCATATAAACAATATCCGTTCCCAGCCGAATCATTCTGTTGCTAGTTGCTAATAGAAGAGTGGCTCTTCAAAACCCTGTCTGGTAGCCATTCGCCAATGGCACTGGACTGATGACCCAGAACTAATCACTAATAACATTAAAACTTCCCAAGGCTGCTAGCAGAGCTTGAGCTTTGTGTAGAGACTCATGCCATTCTCGTTCTGGATCGCTATCGGCAACGATTCCCGCCCCGACTTGCCCGTAAACCATCGCTGCATCGGCACGCTTGGGATAGAGGAGGGTGCGGATCAAGATATTTAAATCTAGGTGCCCGCGCCAATCGAGAAAGCCACAGGAACCGTAGAACAAATTGCGACGCACGGGTTCGAGTTCTTCAATGATTTCCATACAGCGGACTTTCGGACACCCAGTGATAGTACCGCCTGGGAAGAAGGCGCGAATCAGGTCAACAGCGTCGTAGTTTGGGCGGATTTTGCCGATGACGTTGCTCACGAGGTGCATGACATGGCTGTAGCGCTCAACGGTGAAAAGTTCGTTAACTTCTACAGAACCCCACTCGCACACTCGCCCCAAGTCGTTTCGCTCTAAATCCACCAACATAATGTGTTCGGCTCTTTCTTTGGCATTGGCAATCAAGTCTTGCGCCAGATGCTCGTCGAGGGCGGGGGTAGTGCCACGCGATCGCGTTCCTGCAATCGGTCGCGTTTGCGCTTGTCGATCTTGCATTTGAACCAATCGTTCTGGAGAACAGCTGATGAGTGCCCCCCACGGGGTCTGCCAATAGCTGGCAAAGGGAGAAGGATTGATTTGGTGTAACGCTTGATAAATTGCCCAAGGACTGGCGGTTACGCGGCTTTCAAAGCGTAGGGAAAGATTTGCCTGAAAGATATCTCCGGCTCGGATATACTTTTTCGCTTGCCGCACCGCATCTTCGTAATCAGTTTGGGGCGTCCAAAAATGGAAATGGGGGGATTTTGGATTTTGGATTGAAGATGCTGGCTCCTCTGCTATCCCGTACTGCGTTCGGCTTTCCAGCAGGCTTTGCAAGAAATCGAGTTCGGCTTCATCGCTAGCGGCTAGCCATAGGGTTTGTTCCCAATGGTCGAGGACAGCAAAGGATGCTGGTTCATACCAATAAGCAACCGGGAATGGTAGGGGGTCAGAATTTAGATTGGGTAGCTGCTCGATCTCCCAAGCGAGGTCATAACCCAGCCATCCCAGCCAGCCGCCAGTGAAAGGTAGTGACGGCTGTAGAGATTCATCCCTGAAGGCAGAACGTTGCCGCAAGCGGCGTAGGAAGGGGAGGATCTCGCCAACGGGTGGAGTCCACACTGCCTGTACACCATCTATAAAGCGCGGCGCACCGGCACAAATCGAATATCTGGCGATCGCGTTCTTGGCTTCAGTTGAGTGTTGAAGGAGCGGATTGTAGGGACTTTCGAGTAGGGTAGCAATTTTACCAGCGTCCAGAAACAGGGCGGCGAATACTTCTGAGCCAGTTCGATGTTGTAGAGGAAGCGATCGCCAAAACCAAGGTTTCATATGAATTTTTAATTCTTAACTCTCCCATCCCCACATCAGCCGTGCCCCCCAAAGTACGACCAAACTCACCAGTCCCGCCCAGTCGCTCTTTTTGAGACGCAACTGGTGCCATTGGACGCGATGGCTATTGGGGCTGGTAAAGCCGCGAACCTTCATGGCGCTAGCAATTTGCTCGGCTCGTAAGAGGAGATTTTCAAGCAACCGTTCGGCAACCATCAACCAAAGTTGCAGACTTTTGCGGATCCCCAGTTTTTTCCAGTTAATTGCCCGTGTCCGCACGGAACGAACTAAATTCTGCACTTCTTCTAAAACCAGGGGAATAAAGCGCAGCGATAAAGTCAAAGTTAGAGCAATTTCTGTCACGGGAAATTTGAATGCTCGCAGCGGTCGCATTAAAGTCTCGATCCCCGCAGTAATTTCCTCTGGAGCTGTGGTCAGCAAAAACAGGTTGGTGCTGTAAATTAAGGTAAATAGTAAGGTACTCACGTTAATTGCTAGCGCCAAGGACTTGCGAGTAATTTTGACTGGCCCTTGGTGGAACAGGACGTAACGGTAGCTTGACGGGTTTTGAGTGGAGACAGGTTTTGTCGCCTCTGGTTTTTGAGTTGCAGCGGATTTGACAACTCCTGGCTTGGGAGTAGCAGGTTTCTGAATAAAAGATATTTCATCGGCTGGGAGACGTCGCTGAGAGTCTGCTCCAAGTCCATCGGGAGCAATCATGCTCAGGATGAAGACAAAAAAGCACAGCATCAACAGCCAACCCATTTGTTGCTTCCATACGCGCAATGGAATCGCCGCCGTCACAGTAATGGCAACTAGCAGCACCGCCAGAGCGATGCGCCAGATGGGATTTGCCAGGACTGGAGCGATGAGAAAGCTCATCAACCAGGCTATTTTCACCCTGGGGTCGAGGTGATGCAGCCAAGTGATTGGTTGTTCGAGGTACAGCCCCAGAGGCAGCGATCGCAGTAAATCCATAGAAAATTAAAAATTAAACATTAAAAATTAAAAATGCAAAAATTCATTTTACATTTTTAATTTTTAATCGATTAAACGCGAGTAGCTCGGTTACTACGACTGCCCGCTTCCACCTCGCGGACTTTTTTCCCTCTCCAGAATAAGCGTACTGGGGTTCCAGTAAAACCCAACTGTTTTCGGAATTGACCTTCGATGTAGCGGCGATAGTTGTCATTGAAGCGTTTGGGATCGTTGACAAATAGCGCGATCGCTGGAGGTTGGCTGCTCACTTGGGTGCCGTAATAAATCTTGCCCTGACGCCCTTGGCGGGTCGTGGGCGGGGAAACCCAAGAAATTGCTTCTTGTAGCACTTCATTAATTACAGCAGTCGTGACGCGGCGTTTGTGTTGTTCGGCGGCTGTATTCACTAAATCTAGAATTTTTTCCACCCGCTGACCTGTTTGAGCGCTGACAAAAATCGTTTCTGCCCAATCGATAAAGTTCAACCGTCCTTTAAAGTTGCGTTCAAACTCGTAGATGGTGTAGGAATCCTTTTCAACAGCATCCCACTTATTGATGACGATGACGCAAGCGCGACCTTCTTCATCAATCCGCCCAGCCAGTTTTTGGTCTTGTTCGGTGATGCCATCCACCGCGTCAATGACTAACAAAACCACGTCGGCGCGACGAATCGCTTTAAAGGCGCGATTAATCCCAAAAAATTCCGGGCCGTATTCAACGTTTTTCTTTTTGCGAATCCCGGCGGTATCGATCAATCGGTAGGTTTTACCGTTGCGTTCTACTACCATATCGATGGCATCGCGGGTCGTGCCAGAGATCGGGCTAACGATAGAACGATTTTCGCCGACGAAAGCGTTCAACAAGCTGGATTTACCGACATTGGGACGTCCGACAATGGCGACTTTAATTTCTTCAGTTTCTGGGATTTCTCCTGCTGGCACGATATAGGTAATCAGGGCATCGAGTAATTCGCCGGTGCCACTCCCATGAATGCCTGAGACGGGGAAGGGTTCGCCCAATCCCAGTTCCCAAAACTCCATTGCTTGGGTGAGACCTTGTTCGGAGGATTCGCATTTATTCACCGCTAGCAGGACGGGCACGGGTTGTTGACGCAACCAGTCGGCGATCGTTTCATCGGCTGCTGTTAACCCACTCTGACCATCAACGACAAAGATTGCTGCACTCGCTTCTGAGAGTGCCAACATTGCCTGTTCCCGAATTAGGGGTAAAAACTCGGTGTCATCATTAAACACCAAGCCGCCGGTATCGACGATGACAAACTCCCGGTCTTCCCAGAAGGCAGAACGATAGGTGCGATCGCGCGTGACTCCAGGTTCATCATGCACAATGGCGTCTTGTACACCTGCCAATCGATTGACAAGAGTAGATTTGCCCACATTCGGGCGACCGATAATAGCGACAACAGGCAGGGACATAACCAGATATGCTCATCCGAGTGGATGATGACAGCTCCAAATTTATATTGTATCCATCCTGGATAGACGTGATGTTTTCTACGGTGACTATCCATGACGCATCTGCCAAAATTCGGAAAAGTTTTCGTGGCGATCGCTTTGGGTGCAGTGACGACTTTGACTGGGTGCCGTTCGCTTGAATCTTCTGCCAAATCTGTAAAAGGGGAAGATTTAACCTTAGCGTCTACACCAACCACGGCATCCGAGTCAGCTCAACCGCTTGACACGCTTACAGGGCATTCTAACTATGTGCAGGCGATCGCCATCAGTACCGATGGGCAGATTCTTGCCAGTGGCGGTGAAGATGGCACTATCAAGTTGTGGAATTTACCCAAAGGTATCCGCATCCGTACCCTAGCAGGACATATCAAACCCATTCATGCCGTTGCCATTAGTCCGGATAAAAAACTTGTCGCCAGTGGCAGTTATGACGGCACCATCAAGATATGGCAACTCAGTAACGGGGCACTCATCCACACCCTTAACGGGGATTCCACCTCAGTTTTATCCATTGCCATCAGTCCCGATGGAAAAACTTTAGCCAGCAGTGGTTTAGACAAGACGATCAAGCTTTGGCAGCTCAGTAATGGGGAACTCATCCGCACCCTGACAGGGAATTTAGATGCTGTGAATTGCGTTACCTTTAGCCCGGATGGGCAAACATTAGCTAGTGGTAGTGCCGATCGCTCGATCAACTTATGGAATCCGCGCATGGGCATCCGCATTCGTACCCTGGAAGGGCATTCCGATTGGGTAAATTCCGTCGCCTTTAGTCCCGATGGAAAACTCTTGGCGAGTGGCAGTAATGACGGCACCATCAAGCTGTGGAATCCTCGTAACGGGGAAGCGATCGCCACTTTGAAGGGAAATGCTACGTTAATTAATTCTGTTGCTTTTAGCCCCAAGGGACAGACAATCGCCAGTGGCAGTTTGGATAATACGATCAAACTGTGGAATCCTCGCACTGGCGAACTCAAAAGCACTCTGGCAGGAGATGACAGTAAAGTAAATTCTTTCGCTTTCAGTCCCGATGGGCAAACTTTAGCGACTGGCAGTCATGATGGCAGCATTAAGATTTGGCAGGTGCCTGCTCAAGAGTGAATAGGAAAGTTTTTCTGATTAACAATTTTCAAGTGGATATGATGCCAGCTTTTCAACTTTCCTCTGCCATTGTCCGTTGCGGTGCAAATTTAAAAACGCGATCGCCCTGAGTAACAATTGGGATAATTTACTCCTTTCGCCACCCAGCAACTACACTGTAGATTTTGAGGGTCAGACGTAAATCCCTGCAACAGAGGTGAGCCATGTACGTATTGATTGGTGGAGCAGGACTGGTCGGGCTGGACTTAGCCCAACAATTAGTAGAATTAGGACACACGGTTGCCATCATCGATACCGATCCCACCGCCTGCCGGTATGCTCGCGAACAAGTCGGAGCGATGGCTTTTGAAGGCAGTGCCGTCAGTACGCAAGTGCTAATGGAAGCAGGAATTCGCAAGGCAGATGCGCTTGTTGCCGCCCTCCGCAATGATGCTTTAAATCTGGCAATGGTGACACTTGCCAAGCACTATGGCGTCTCCCATATCGTAACTCGGATGCGCCAAAGTGATTTTGCCGAACCTTATCGGATTGCCGGAGCGCATCATGTCATCAGTACGGTTGACCTAGCCGTGACCACGATGGTAAATGCGATCGAATATCCCCAAGTAGAATCAATGATGCACTTTGAGCAGGGTCAGGTAGAAGTCTTCAAACTCAAAGTGCCACCGGAGTCTGACATTGTGGGTCGTACCGTGGCACAAGTCGCTCAGGATTCTCGGTTTCCCAGCGGTTCTTTAATTATTGGCTATCAATCCCATCCCCAAACCGATCTCGTCATTCCGAATGGAAAGACAGTGCTAGAGGCGGGAGCAACCGTGCTAGTTGTTACGAAATCGGAAAAGTTACATCAAGTGATTGATTTCTTAGGATTGTGTTCTAGTCATCTTCCAAACTTAGAAGTTGCTCGTTAATGGTTTTGATGCGTTCTTGCACCACTTCTTCTGAGAGAATTCGTCTGCGGAGGGCATCATTGAGTACCTGCTTTTCTGCCAAGAGTAATTGCCGACGAATCGTGTCTAATTTTAGGCGATCGCTACTTTCATCAGCAGAGTCTTCGGGACGCTGATTATATATCTCCCGCAACGTTCTTTCAGAAGCTGCCACCCGCACCTGATAAGCTGCTCGCATCTCTTCGTAGATTGATTTTGGTAAAACTCCCGATTTCAGGAGACTCTCCAATTCATCCTGCGCTGCTTTGGCAGTCATCAATTGAGCTTGCAATTCTTCGATCTGCTGCCGTGATTCGGAATGGCGATCGAGCTTTAACCGTCGTACAAACCCCGGTAAACTTACTCCCTGTCCTACTAACGACAGCAGCACAATCCCTAAGACAATCACAACCAGCTTATCTCGTCCTGGCAAATTAGCCGGTAAGCTTAACGCCAAGGCAGTGGAAAGCGAGCCTTTAATATTGCCCAAAAAGAGAACGTGCCGCCATTTCACCGGAATGGGTTTGTCAAAAAAACGCACTAAGTCCAAGAGTGGATAAACGGTGAGCGCCCTCCCGACTTGGTAGGCAATCAGTGCGAGAAGAACGGCTGGAAGCGTCTGCCAAAGGGTGATGAGATTAATCTCTAAGCCGATGAGTAAGAAAATAAAGGTATTAACACCAAACCCGGCAAATTCCCAGAAGCTAAACAAGGTGACTTGAGTGGAAGCAGAGGTGCTGCGAGAAACCCCCAGGTTGCCCACAATCAGTCCTGCTACCACAACCGCAACCACACCGGATACGTGGAAAAATTCGCCTAATTGGAAGGCTCCCAGCGCTACGGCAACCGTGAGTAGAATCACGCTGAGGGGATCGTCTGCTTGGCTAAATAAACCAATACTGAGATAGCCCAAGGCTAAGCCAACTAAGATTCCGCCGACAATTACGAACAAAAATGCTTGTACGACATCGAGGGGCGTTAATGAGCCGGTTGAATTTGCAGTCAAGATTAGGCTAAATAAAACCAGCGCCACATCATCGTTGACTAAGCTTTCACCTTCTACGAGCGTAACCAGTCGGTGGGGAACAGATACTTCCTTGAAAACCGCAATGACTAAAGCGGTGTCTGTAATTGACAAAATAACCCCAACCAGCAAGGCGGGAACCCAATCTAAGCCGAGTTCTAGTTTCAGCAAGACTGAGGTGATGGCAGCGCAGAAGGGAAATCCCACTCCTGCTAATAAGGCAATGGGTTTAAATGTGCTGCGTAGACGACTGACGTCGGTATTAATTGCCGATTCAAACAGTAGAATCGGCAAAAAAAGATTAAAAATCAGAGAGGAATCGAGACGGATGCGACCTGGCAAAAGCTCTGTAATCGCTAACCCTGCCAATACTAACCCTGTAATGTAGGGAATCCGAAATCGTCGAGATAGTAAGGCAACTCCTGTGGCAACCAACAACAAGACGATCAGAAAAATCACTAATTCAGCAACATTTCCCTGATTCTCGCTGCCTGTGACCGTTGGGACTGCCATGAGCGATCGCTCGCTTAGCCACTGCATAGCGCGTACTCACAAGTGATGAACGATACACCGAGGGTCAGGTTCTACAAAACTGCCCTTAGTATCTTAAAGGATGAGCTACGATGCTTTTGTTCTGAGTTAGCAGTCGTCACCTTCAAGGGTACGCTTTCGCGGACTTTGGCTGCGGTTAACGCTTCCAGAGATTTTCGCCTGCGATCGCAGGCTTGGTTGGTTTAGCCCCTGGCGGAAGCTTGTGGGCTTATATGACAGGTTTGGTAATCCGATGAAAAAACTCTTAGTTACAGGTGCCAGTGGTTTTTTAGGGTGGCATCTTTGCCAGCTAGCAAAACAAGAATGGGAGGTTTATGGAACTTATTTTTCCCATTCTCTAGAGATTCCTGGCGTAAATTTGCTGAAAGTTGAGTTAAAGGATTTTCAGGAACTCAAGCATTTGTTCCAAGAAATTAAGCCTGATGGAGTGATTCATACCGCCGCGCGATCGCAACCTAATTTTTGCCAACAATATCCTGATGAATCCTACCCGATTAATGTCACCGCCTCTTGTAATATTGCGGGACTTTGTGCGGATGCTGCGATTCCTTGCGTTTTCACTTCCACTGATTTAGTTTTCGATGGCTTAAACGCTCCCTATCAAGAAACAGATCCCGTGTCTCCTGTCAATGTTTACGGAGAGCAAAAAGTGATGGCGGAAGAAGGGATGTTAGAGCGTTATCCCATGACCGCTATTTGCCGGATGCCTTTAATGTTTGGGATGGCAACACCTACGGCTACAAGTTTCATGCAGCCCTTTATCCAAATGCTGAGAGAGGGTAAAGAATTAAGTTTATTTATTGATGAATTCCGAACCCCAGTTAGCGGAACAACAGCAGCAAAAGGGCTTTTATTGGCATTGGAGAAAGTAAATGGACGCCTGCATTTGGGCGGGAGAGAGCGGATATCGCGTTATGAATTTGGTCGGTTATTAGTGGAGGTGTTGCAACTTCCTGAAGCGGGGCTTAAATCTTGCCGACAAGAAGATGTGAAAATGTCTGCGCCAAGACCAGTGGATGTTTCTTTAGATAGTTCCAAGGCTTTTGAACTAGGATACTCGTCTTTATCTGTGCGGGAAGAGTTAGCGGCGTTGCGGGGTAAGGTTTGATAAATGCCTTAGCGAATAGAATTCGCGGCTACACATACAAAACCCGCCTGCGCGGGTTTCAATTTATTAGTCCGCAACGGTGGACTTTTCCTGTATAGCTGCGATTTATAACCTCCGGGGAATTGATAAGCTTAACTAACGAGCTTGATATGCTTGCCAAAAATACAGCCCATTTGTGACCAAAAGCAGCGTCATTACTACAAGGAAAAAATCGATGATTAATTCAGCAGAATGTCCCAAACTTATCTGGATAATTTGCCATTCTATAAATGCAAGTACCCACATAATTTCTGCCTTATTCCAGTCTAATAAATTAAGAGCTAGCTGATATTGTTTAGCGACATTCTGCTCTGTAATCCCCCAAATATAATTAAAGGTATGAGGAAACTGACGCAGCACTGTAAACGCTACATAAAGTAAAATCGCTAAGCTGGGGAAAAGCCAGATTAATTTTTTGCTACCCGTAGCATCTGGTTTGCCTCCCATCTCAAAATGGATGGGAATACTGTTGGGTAGATTTGCCCAAGATTGCAGGGTGATTACAATGATGCAGAAAATCCCTACAACAGCGGCTATTTCTAATACCCAACTAATAGGCGATCGCGCTATTGTCAAAATCGGTCGTTGATTCGATGGATTCCTAGTCATAGGCTTAATTGCTAGGTGAGAACGGCATATATTTAAAACACAGTTTATCTCTAAAGTCAATTGCCTTAATTAGAGAAAAGTTAGTAAAGCCATCAATCTTAACATTGGCAGATAGAGGGTTGATGGGCTACAACCAAATGGCAAGCATAGCCAACCTGTGACAGATGGTACTTGAATTTACAGCAGCAAAGATTGCAGAAATTGCCTTTGGCGGAATGATAGAAGGTGGCGCTGGTAAGTTGACGGAAATCGCCATTGAAAAGTTAAATCTGCTACGGCAGAAGATTTGGAATCAATTATGGGGTAATCCGGAGGCAGAAAGAGCCATTAAAGCCGTTGAGCAAGGCTCGAAGTCCGAATTAGTGCAGGTTACTGAATATTTGCAGGCTTGCATGGATAAAGAGCCAACCTTTACCCAAGAGATTCAAGCACTTGCCAGGGAAATTAATGACAGCAACCTGGAAGATAACAGCAGCATGAATCAGAGTAACTACGACAGCAGTAAAGGCTATCAAGTCAAAGCTGATACAGTTGGGCATATTGGTGACGTTATCAATAACCCCTGACTGCTGGTAGTCAACCAGGGAACCAACCCTCAACCAGTTCAAAACTCAGCTAACCTCGATGAAATGCGCCCCAGCTTGGATTGTTGGCAAGGGCGCACGGAGGAACGGCAGAAAATCCGGGAATGGATGGCGGATGGAAATATCCGGCTGATTGGCATTACGGGTTTGGGTGGCTTTGGCAAATCTACTCTGGCTGCCAAAATCTATGAAGACGATAGTGGTGAGTTTGATAAAAAGTTCTGGGTAGATGTCAGCCGCCGCCTGACTTTTAGCGAGTTGGCGCGACGAGTTTTGCTGCGATTGGGACTTTCCCCGCCAACTGTGGAGGCAATTCCAGAATTGTCGCTGGTGGATGCGTTGGTGAACCATCTGCGGGAGGGGCGGCATTTACTTGTCATAGACAACCTGGAAAGTCTGCTGCAACAAGATGGGCAATGGTTGGATGCTATCTACGAGGAGTTTTTTCACGGTTGGTTGGGATGTGGCGGTAAGAGTGTCATTCTGGTAACGACGCGGGAACGCCCGGATTTGCCTGAAATTAAGTTGCAATGGCTTCCTTTGCCGGGATTGTCACCAGCAGAGGGGGCTAATTTGTTAGGGGCTTTGGGGATTCTGGGGACTGAGACAGAATTGCTAGATTTTGCGAAAAAGGCAGAAGGGCATCCTCTGCTGCTGACGCTGGTTGCAGGTTTTTTGCGGGCAGAGGAGGAGTCAAATCCGCAGATTAGTCACTTGCAGAGGTATGGTTTGGCTGACGTAGCCCAGCTAGTGACTGACGAGAAGTTGAAAGGGTTGCACCGGGGCAAAATCGATATTTGGATGCGCCTGGTGTTAGATGCCAGCTTTAACCGCCTTAGTGACAAGTTGCAAAGACTGCTACTAAATTTGAGTGTCTATCGGATTCCTTTCAATGCGGCGATGGCAGATGTCCAGTTACCAGGGGAAGAGGTATCGGAACGGGATTTAAGGCAGTTGGCTAGGCGTTCTCTGTTACAGGAGGAAAGGGACAACAACGGAGGGCGATGGTTTCAGTTTCATCCGTTCATTTTGGCGTATGTCAAGCAAAAGGCGGGCGATCTGACCGAGGCGCACCAAAAGGCAATTGCATACTACAAAGAAAATGCCAAATCAGAACCCTGGCAGACAATAAGTGATATAGCAGAATACTTAGAAGTTTTCTATCACTGTTATCAGATGGGAGAGTATGACGATGCCTTCAACACTATTCGCCTGTGTGCCAATTTTCTAAGGTTACGAGGTTACAACACTGTCCGAGTTGAACTGTACGGGCAGCTAGTTAAGGCATGGCAGCAAAATAACTCTGAGAGTTGGAAATTCGCAGCTTCTCTCAATAATTTGGGCAATGCTTACTATTCTCTGGGACAATACCAACTAGCAATTGATTACCTTCAGCAGTCTCTGGTAATAGCACGGGAGATTGGCGATCGTAATGGGCAAGCGAAATCTCTGGGTAATTTGGGCAATGCTTACTATTCCCTAGGAAAATACCAATTAGCCATTGACTACCATCAGCAGTCCATAGCAATAAAACGGGAGATTGGCGATCGCAATGGGGAAGCGAAATCTCTGAGTAATTTGGGCAATGCTTACTATTCCCTAGGAAAATATCAATTAGCCATTGATTACCATCAGCAGTCCATAGCAATAAAACGGGAGATTGGCGATCGCAATGGGGAAGCATCTTCTCTCATAGGTTTGGGCAGTGCTTCCGATTCCCTGGGACAATACCAATTAGCCATTGATTACTATCAGCAGTCCCTGGCAATAAAACGGGAGATTGGCGATCGCACTGGGGAAGCAAATTCTCTCATAGGTTTGGGCAATGCTTCCGATTCTCTGGAACAATACCCACTTGCAATTGATTACTATCAGCAGTCCCTGGCAATAAAACGGGAAATTGGCGATCGCAATGGGGAAGCGACTGCTTTATTTAATTTAGGAAACACCTTGGCAAAGCTTGGTCGAAAATCAGAAGCCCTTGCTGCTTACCAAAATGCCCGCGATCTGTATCAAGCAATGGGACTGGATGCAGATGTCCAAAATGCTGAGAATGCAATTCAAAGCCTTTTCAGAAAGACTAACATTTGGATGAGTTTGCCAAAAGCTATAGTTGGCTTTTTATTGCGATGGGTTAATCGCCTATGGCGACTACTACACACCTTCCTCAGGCAGTGATGAGTCAATGACGATACCCCTTTTGCGTCCTCTACGCCTAGTCGTTCAAAAAAAATGCGATCGCACTCACCATCAACTAGCAAGTGCGATCGCCCTTTGTTTCAAACAATACTAGCCTTGTGAATAAGCTTCCATCGGGAGACAAGCGCAAACAAAATTGCGATCGCCAAAAGCATTATCGATGCGTCCGACAGTAGGCCAGAACTTGTGTTCTCTCGTCCACGGCGCAGGATAGGCAGCTTGTTCGCGGGAATAGGAATGATTCCACTCGGAAGTCATTAAGGCTTCTGCGGTGTGGGGTGCGTTCTTCAAGACATTATCTTGAGCGTCCATCTTACCCGATTCAATTTCCGCAATTTCCTGACGAATTGAGATCATCGCATCGCAGAAACGATCCAGTTCTTCCTTCGATTCGCTTTCTGTGGGTTCTACCATTACCGTACCCGCAACAGGCCAAGATACAGTCGGGGCGTGGAAACCGTAGTCCATTAAACGCTTGGCAATGTCATCCACTTCGATACCCGCAGACTTTTTAAGCGATCGCAAATCTAAAATACACTCGTGCGCCACCAAACCATTCTGCCCTTTGTACAAAACAGGATAGAAAGCTTCTAAGCGACGGGCGATGTAGTTGGCATTGAGAATCGCTACTTTTGTCGCTTCTGTTAAGCCTGCCGACCCCATCATGGCGATGTACATCCAAGAAATGGGGAGGATGCTGGCGCTACCCCAAGGGGCGGCTGCAACGGCACCGATGCCTTGTTCGCCGCCAGTTGGGACAACCGAGTGCCCAGGTAAAAATGGCACAAGATGCGGCATTACCCCAATTGGCCCCATTCCTGGCCCACCGCCGCCGTGGGGGATACAGAAGGTTTTGTGCAAGTTTAAATGACAAACATCTGCCCCGAAGTCTCCCGGACGGCACAAACCGACTTGGGCGTTCATATTCGCCCCGTCCATGTAAACTTGTCCGCCATTAGCGTGGACGATATTGCAGATTTCTTTAATCGGTTCCTCAAACACGCCGTGAGTGGAGGGATATGTCACCATCAAGGCGGCGAGGTCTTCCTTGTGCTTCTCGGCTTTCGCTTTGAGATCGTCTACATCAATATTGCCTCGATCGTCGCAAGCGATCGCGACCACTTTCATCCCACACATGACCGCACTGGCAGGATTTGTCCCGTGGGCAGATTGGGGAATCAGACAGACATTCCGATGTTCTTCCCCGCGACTTTCGTGATACTGACGAATTACTAACAGTCCCGCATATTCGCCTTGAGATCCGGCATTGGGTTGCAGAGAAATGCCCGCAAAGCCGGTGATTTCAGCTAACCACGCTTCAAGCTGCTGGAACAGAATTTGATAACCCCGTGTTTGCGAAGGAGGGGCAAAAGGATGAATTTTGCCAAATTCCGCCCATGTTACCGGGATCATTTCCGCCGTCGCATTCAGCTTCATCGTGCATGAACCCAAGGGTATCATCGATGTTGTCAGCGACAAATCTTTCGCTTCTAGACGGTGCAAGTAGCGCAATAACTCGGTTTCCGAGTGATAGCGGTTAAAGACGGGATGAGTTAAATAGCTGCTTTTCCGGGCAAAAGGTTCCCCTTGTATGGACGGGGTTACGCCCTTACCCAACTCTTCCACCGTAAAGGGCAACTCATGTGTCCCAGCGAAAATTTCAAATAGGTCTTGCAAGTCCTGTACGGTTGTGGTTTCGTCCAAGCTGATTCCGACCGCATTTGCATCCAGAATCCGCAAGTTAATCTGACGAGCTTGGGCATCTGCGAGAATGTCTTCAATAGTGCGATTGCCCAACTCTATCCGCAAAGTATCAAAAAATTGTTCTGCACCGATGCCGTACCCCAGCCGCTTCAATCCTGACGCCAGAATTCCCGTTAGCTGATGAATATTCTGGGCAATTTTTTTCAGTCCCGCTGACCCGTGGTAAACGGCATACATACTCGCCATTACCGCTAGGAGAACTTGAGCGGTACAAATATTACTGGTCGCTTTATCGCGGCGGATATGCTGTTCGCGGGTTTGTAAAGCTAAACGCAGTGCTGGCTTGCCGTTGGCATCCTTGGAGACTCCGACAATTCGCCCTGGCACCTGGCGCTTATACTCTTCTTTGGTGGCAAAGTAGGCTGCATGAGGTCCCCCGTATCCGAGGGGAATTCCAAACCGCTGAGTGCTTCCTACCGCAATATCTGCCCCAAATTCTCCCGGTGGTGTCAGCAGCGTTAGGCTCAAGGGATCTGCTGCCACGGTGACTAAAGCACCCCCTGCATGAGCTTTTTCTACAAAACTCCGATAATCGTAAATCGTGCCATCCGTAGCAGGATATTGCAGGATTGCCCCAAAGATTGCTTGCTCAAAATCAAAGCTCTGATGAGTGCCGACAATAACCTTAATGCCCAGCGGTCTTGCCCGTGTTTGCAAGACTTCAATCGTTTGGGGATGGCAGGCGCTGGAGACAAAAAAGGCGTTTGCCTTGGTTTTGCAGAGACTATAACTCATCGTCATCGCTTCTGCGGCGGCGGTTGCTTCATCGAGTAAGGAAGCATTGGCAATTTCCAGACCTGTCAAGTCAATAATCATTGTCTGGAAATTCAGCAGCGCCTCTAGTCGCCCTTGGGCAATTTCTGGCTGATAGGGGGTGTAGGCGGTGTACCAGCCGGGGTTTTCTAAAATATTCCGTTGAATGACTGGCGGGGTAATGCAATCGGAATAACCCATGCCAATCAAGGAGCGAAACACCTGATTTTTGGAAGCGATCGCTTTCAATCGACTCAGCGCTGCGTACTCACTCTGGGCTGGGGGAAGCTGGAGCGAATCTGTTTTCGGAGTTGCCCCATTCAGAGAATGCGATCGCCGGATTGCCTGCGGAATCGTTTGGTCGATTAGGGCATCTAGGGTCGATATCCCCAATACCCCAAGCATTTGCTGGACTTCATCCGGGCTAGGGCCGATATGCCTCTGTACAAAAGAAATCGGCTCTCCCATTTCTTCTAGCAGATGCTGACGGCTAGACTCGGTATGAGGGATAGAAATTACCACAGGTTGCTCTCCAGACGCGACTATTTCATATTTTGCAATAATTTTTCGGGGTCAGGCGCTGTAGAAACACCGATTTGCCGCGTCTCGAAGTTACTGCAATTTTAGATTTCAGATTTTGGAAGGAATTATAGCAATCGCCAAGGTAATTAGGACGACAAGCATAAGACATGCTCGATTGCATCTCGCAAACAATTAAACTGGTCGAGTTGTTTGCGGATGCGGCTCTTGAGCCAAGACCA
>NZ_JACJOQ010000366.1:0-4004 GCF_014695635.1 Coleofasciculus sp. FACHB-712
GTCGTGTGTTTCATGAAGAATTTAAACTGTAAAGACGCGAAGTACGCAAAAAAAGAACGCGAGGTAAGCTTGGTTTACGCTACCCAAATTCGGGATTGCCGAAACCGTTCTGCTAGCCAAGAGATTGCAGCATTAATGAGTAATAGAAAGCTGACTAATACGAGAGCAGAGGCGTAGGCATTTGGTTCGCCGCCAGAGACGTTCATAGCGAGATCGTAAATGTGAACCGAGAGCGATCGCCCGGAATCCCACAATGACTCTGGCATCCGATCGACGTAACCGCTGGTAAAGATTAAAGCAGCCGTTTCAGCGATCGCTCTTCCCAAACCTAACAGCAAGCCCACGACTAATCCAGGCATTGCGGCTGGTAGCAGTAACTCCCATAATGTGGCTGTACGCGAGATTCCCAGCGCCGCCGCTGAACGTCGATAATCATCTGGTACGCCTCGGAAACCTTCCTGGGTTGAGCGAATCAAAATCGGTAGCACCATACACGCTAGCGTCAATCCACCAGAAAGAATCGAAAAGCCCATCCCCAAGGTTTTAGAGAAGAAAGCGTTCCCAAAAAGACCGAAAACAATTGAAGGGACGCCTGCTAAAACATCTAAGCTGAGTCGCACCAACCGCGCCAAAATACTCCCATTTGAGGTAAATTCAGCCAGCAATATCGCAGTTCCCACTCCTAAAGGAATTGAAACTGCCATGCATACTCCTACGATTAGCGCTGTCGAGACTAAAATGGGTGCAATTCCTCCATCTCGCCCAGCATTACGCGGTGCTGTTGTCAAGAATTCCCAGCTAATTTGACCGATACCCGAAACAAAAACATTGCTCAGTAGCCATAATAGAGAAGCTGTTATTAAAGCGACAGATGCCCAAACGATTGCAGCCGGAAGCCAATCGGAAGCAGGTAAAGAAGTAAAAAGCGAAAATTGTTTTTTTTCTTTTACCTTTTGTTTTTGTAGATTTGCTTTTTCAAAAGATTTAGTCATAAAGATGCCCCTGATTAATCGTTTCGGCAGCAACGACTAAAACCACAATCATCGCCATTAATATCAACCCGCTGACAAACAAGGCGGCGCGATGATTTCCCACAGCATAAGCCATCTCTAAAGCAATATTTGCCGTCAACGTCCGTACTGGCTCAAATACACCTTTTGGTACCTGCACGACATTACCGCAAACCATTAATACCGCCATTGTTTCGCCAATCGCCCGTCCCGTTTCTAAAATGACGCCAGTTAATAAACCTGATTTTGCTGCCGGAAAAACTACACCGCGCACCATTGCCCAGCGTCCCAATCCCAGCGCCGTCGCACCCCGCAGATAATCAGCGGGCACGTTAGCAAAGGTGGCATCAGCGACGAGGGCAATGGTGGGGAGAATCATCAGGGTTAGGATGAGAATCCCGGCGAATAAACTCGGCCCTGGTGGGTGAATCCGCCCGATAATTGGCACCAGCACGACTAAACCCCAAAAGCCATAAACGACTGAGGGAATCCCTGCTAAAAGCTCAATCAGGCTTCGGTAAATTTTGGCTAAGGCGGGAGGTGCGTAATAGTGGCAGAAAACTGCGGAGAGAATACCCAGAGGTGTTGCAACTAGCACAGATCCCGCCGTGACAAACAGCGATCCCCACAGCATCGGCATTAGGTTAAATTCTTCGCTAACTGGATGCCAGGAGGGGTCATTGAAGAAGCGTGTCAGCCCGATATTTTGCAGGATGGGCAAGGTTTCCCAAATCAGGAATAGCAGGATTACAAGCGCGATCGCGCCCGAAACAATCGCCATTCCCCGCAACATCCAGACGAGGATGACTTCATTTCGCGACTGGGACAAAATATTGCTCCTTCACAATGTCTTGCACATCTTTTGAACGGGCAAAATCAATAAATTCTTTTTGCAATCCGGTGGGTGTAGTTTTCGTCACTAAATTGAGGGGACGAGAAAGCGGAAATTTACCGTTGCTGACGTTGGCGATGGAAGCCTCTACTCCTTCTATTGGCAATAGTTTGATTGGAGTATTGTGAGTGGCACCATATTCGCCAGAACCAATGGAGACATAAGCGATCGCGTTGGGATTCCCTGCTACGGTTTTAATCCCTTGTTCGTTATCGCCAATCACCACATCGGCACGCATATCGGTTGTTTTTAATTTGAAGTGGTCGGCAAACAGTTCCAGAGTGGATCGACCTTCAGCTTTATTGACCACCGTAATCGGGGCGTCTTTCCCCCCGACTTGTTTCCAGTTATTAATTTTGTCGGTGTAGATATCGACAATTTGCTGGTCAGTGAGATTTTTAACTGGATTGTCTTGATTGAGAATGACCGAGACGCCATCGCTCGCAATCGTAAAAGCTTGCAAATCCTTTTCGCTATCTTTGAGGCTTCGGGAAACCATCCCAATATCCGCCACTCCCTGACGGGCATCTGCGACTCCCCGCGAAGACCCGCCTGTTTGCACGTCAATCCGGACTCCCGGATGTTGAGTTTCATAGCGTTTGGCAATCTCAGCTGCCAGAGGCGCTACCGTACTCGATCCCGTCAAAACCAGCTTGCCTTGTAACTTATCAGACGACTGGGTTGCCGCTTCTGGAGGCTTCCCACAAGATTGCAGCCAGCAGGCAATCAACCCTATAGAAAGCGGCGCAAGCAGTCTTAGGTGTTTCATCTGTATATAAATTGAGGTTTTTTATTGATTGGAATCAAAGGAAAGCAGGCAACATCCCAAGTCAATCGCCCAACCGGCATTTGCCCTCTGGATTGCAGGATCTAGCTGATAAAGCACCGCCTTACCATCTCGCCTCGCCGTCACAAAACCCTCTTCCCGCAAAACTTTTAGATGATGCGATAGCAAACTCTGTTGCAACCCCAACACGGCATTTATCTCACCAACGTGCTTGGGACCACTCATCAGCAGTTCTAAAACGTCAAGCCGCGTTGAATCTGCTAGGGTCTTCAGTTTCTGGGCACAAAAGGACTGCGATGAGACTTTTTGGGTACTCATGGATTTACCTGTGCGAAGTTGAGAATTAACCCAGGCTTGACCTGGATTGATATCAACCTATATTTATATCAATAATCTTTTATTAATTCCAGCTTAATTTTTTCTTAACCGATACTGAGGTTGTGGGGAATGTTCAGATTTTTACCTCAGGACTTACGCGCTGAAACCTTCAAACCTTGAGCCGAACTCGCCCCCCTTAAAAAGGGGGAACCTCTAAAGCCCCCTTTTTAAGGGGGTTGGGGGATCTCTTCTGCGTAAGGCCTGTTACCTGAAAAACCTAACCTCCTTTCCAAGGAGAGGTTCCCAAGTGCAAGCCGTTCTATAGCACTCCTAAAGGCGAGACCCCCGACTTCGGGAGAGAAGTCGGGGGTCTCAAGAGCTGGCATCTTAAAACTCAAATAGGATTGCTATAGCCGCTTTGTGCTAACTGGCTCTTCAGGGGAATTTCTATCCAGAACTCAGTACCCTGACCGGGTTGGGACATACATTTAAAGAAACCGCCGTGTTTTTCGACCACAATCTGGTAGCTAATGGAAAGTCCCAGACCTGTGCCTTTGCCAACTGGCTTCGTGGTGAAAAAGGGATCGAAAACTTGGCACTGCACGCCTGGACTCATGCCAGGGCCATTGTCACGAATCTGAATGACAACGTGGGGGACACCTGCTGGGTTATCCTGCATCAGAAAAGTGCGAATTGTAATCTGACTGGGTAAGTTTTTAATTCCCTCCTGCGATCGCAATTCATCGCGTTGCTCTAAAGCGTCAATGGCGTTGCCGATCACGTTCATAAAAACTTGATTCATCTGACCGGCGTAGCACTCAATCGGCGGTAAGTCCCCATACTCTTTCACTACGTCGATCTCGGCATGGTCTGACTTTGCTTTCAGTCGATGTTGCAAGATTAACAGAGTGCTGTCGATGCCCGTGTGGATATCGACAGGTTTCCGCTCAGCCTCATCCAGCCGGGAGAAATTGCGTAAAGACAGAACGATCTGGCG
>NZ_JACJOQ010000367.1:0-2443 GCF_014695635.1 Coleofasciculus sp. FACHB-712
ACAGGTTTAATTGAATGGTTCGACGAAAGAATATACCGGCATTACAGCAAGCAAGAAGGGCAGGGACAACCCGATCTTACGATAGGGAAAGCTTGCTAAATCGAATTACAACCCGAATTCGCCAATCTTTAGAGCTACAAGAGATTTTAGCGACAACAGCGCGGGAAATTCGCTCATTTTTAGAGATGGATCGGGTCAAAATTTACCGATTTCACCCAGATGCCAGTGGCGAAGTAATTGCCGAATCTATAAATGGCGATTGTTTACCCTCTATGATGGGGCTGCGGTTTCCAGCGGAGGACATTCCGCCCAATGCTCGTGAGTTGTTTGTCAAAGTCCGCCAGCGAGTCATTGTCGATGTCATTTCTAGGCAGAAAACTCAAGAACAGCTAGATTGTCTATCAACCGGCAAAAATTTAGTAACTAGAGACATCCGCTATTCCCCAGTCGATCCTTGCCACGTCGAATATCTGACGACGATGGGGGTGAGTGCTTCTCTCGCCGTGCCAATCCTGCATCAAAACAACTTGTGGGGGTTGTTGGTGTGTCACCACGCATCCCGGCGCAAATTTAGCGAACAAGAGTTACAAATTGTTCAACTGCTCGTGGATCAGGTATCGATTGCGATCGCTCAATCCACTCTTCTTCAAACCGCACGCGAACAAGCTCAGCATGAATCAACAATCAACCAAATTAGTAGTCTACTCCACTCTCCACTAAAAACTTCAGAAATTCGGCAGACCGTTTTAGAAGAAACCGTTAACGCTTTACACGGTGCTGCTGGCAGATTGTACATTACAGCAGATGCAACAGGTCAGCCTGCTCAACTTTATACGACGGGCGAGCAGCCACTCCAAGCTTGGATTGAAGAAACTCCCCTTTGGCAACAAATTATCTCCGGGAAACCGAGCAGCGTTGGTATCCCAGACAGTCATTCTGAAAACAAATCCAAAGATAACAATCAAGATTTCAGTCATCAGAATCTCATCAATCACGCTTCTGACTCTTGGTTTTTGCAGTCGGAATTTAATCCTCAAAATCATTTCCTTGAGTCTTCGCATAACAGCTACGGAGTAGCTAGGGAAATATCAAATTTTAAAAGTCAAAATTTTCTCTACACCATCCCCGATTTATATCAAGAACCACAACTAAAATATGCAGTCCCTGCTTTTGAGACAACGCCTATTCGCTCTATTCTGATCGTGCCTCTCAGTTATCATCAGCAATGCGTGGGGTGTCTCACCATCTTCCGGCATGAGATGAATACAGAAACCCTATGGGCAGGTCGTCAGAATCCCGACGAACGGAATGTCCGCCCCCGCCAGTCATTTGAAGCATGGCGAGAAATCACCCAAGGACAGGCTAAAGAGTGGACACAAGAAGAACTCAAGCTGGCTCAAGCGGTGGGAATCCACCTCTACATGGCAGTCATGCAAAGGCGTGTAGAGGATACAATCCGACATCAGGCGTCTCATGACCTCTTAACGGGTTTGCCCAACCGGCTGTTATTCAATGACCGACTCTCTCTAGCGCTGGCAAGCACTCATCTGAATTGCGGCGATATGCTGGCAGTGGTGTTTCTCGACCTGGATGGCTTCAAAACGATTAACGACACGCTTGGTCATGCCGTAGGCGATCTACTGCTGCAATGTGCGGCTCGACGCCTCACAGATTGCCTGCGAGAAACCGACATTGTTGCTCGTTGGGGTGGGGATGAATTTACTATTATGCTGTCCCCAATTACTGGTTTGGAAGATGTTGCCAAAATTGCGAAAAGAATTCTGGGTGCCCTGAACGTTCCTTTTCATTTTGAAGATGTAGAGACTTATCACGATACCTCTTTACACATCAAAGCGAGTTTGGGGATTGCTTTAGCTCCTTATGATGGGGAAGACGCAGAAACGCTGTTAAAAAACGCCGATGCTGCGATGTACAGAGCCAAGCAACAAGGGCGCAATAATTATCAGCTATATACACCAGCCCTAGGGGCAAAAGCACTGGAACGGCTGAGATTAGAAAACCAACTTTATAAAGCCTTAGAACGCGAGGAATTTTTGTTGCACTACCAGCCGCAAGTAGACTTGAGAACAGGTCAAATTGTGGGCCTGGAAGCGCTGATTCGCTGGCAATCTCCCGAACTAGGCTTAATTCCCCCTTATCAATTTATTCCTCTGGCAGAAGAAACAGGTTTGATCTGTCCGATTGGAGAATGGGTTCTGCGGACAGCTTGTATGCAAAATCGTCTTTGGCAATCACTTGGGTTGCCACCAATCCGGATTGCCGTGAATCTTTCAGGGCGTCAAGTTCAGCAACCCACTTTAGTCAAAGTTGTTGAGCAAATTCTAGCTGAAACTGAGTTGGAACCTCGTTATCTGGAACTCGAAATTACTGAGAGCATTGCAATGCAAGATGTGGAATGGACAATTTCTGTGTTGCAGAAGTT
>NZ_JACJOQ010000368.1:0-6391 GCF_014695635.1 Coleofasciculus sp. FACHB-712
GCGATCGCGGGCAAGCCCGATCCGGCTCCCTATCAACTGGCGTTAGATTATTTTGGTATTAAAGCGAAACAAGCGATCGCTTTTGAAGACTCTCCCTCCGGCATTCGTTCATCGGTAGGCGCAGGCATTGCGACAATTGGCATTGCCTCAACCTACGACCCCAAAGTTCTCTGCGACTGCGGAGCAATTTTTGCAGTGCCTGATTTCACCTCTCCGCAGTTGTGGACGTGGCTAGATTCTCCCGCAAAAAACGATCCCGATCCTAATTGAATTTATTAACGCTACACTCTCTTCGCTATAAAGCACTGAGGACGAGTAAGAAGAGATCTCTCCGATTTTATGAATGAATTAGGATTGCGATATTTATATTTCTGTGGATGTACAGTTTGATTTTTGTAGAGGTAGGTTTGATAGCCAGAGACCTAATTTATCCCTAAAATTTGGGATAAAGCCGCCCTCCGCCACTTAGGAAAGGATAATGTGTAAATTCTAGGCGATCGCGATCTAAATAGCGCTGCTTAGTTTTACAATGAATTGGCGAAATCTGATAGCTCGAAGTCAAAAAATCAATGGGACACTCTCTGAAGCTTCCTCAAAAGATTATGCTGCTTGGTTCGGGAGAACTCGGCAAAGAATTTGTCATTGCTGCCCAACGTCTGGGCAACTATGTCATTGCAGTGGATCGCTATCATAATGCTCCAGCGATGCAAGTTGCTGATGAATTTGAAGTAATTTCTATGCTTAGCGCTGATGACCTAGAAGCCGTTGTGCAAAAACATCAGCCAGATTTAATTATTCCAGAAATCGAAGCGATAAGGACAGAGAAACTGATTGAATTTGAAAAGAGAGGGTTTACAGTCATTCCGACTGCTACTGCTACCCATTACACGATGAATCGAGACCGAATTAGGGAACTTGCCCATCAACAGTTAGGAATTAGAACTGCTAAATATGCTTATGCAACAAAGTTAGAAGAATTTATTGATGCTTGTGACAAAATTGGGTTTCCCAATGTCGTGAAACCTGTGATGTCATCCTCTGGAAAAGGTCAATCGGTTGTCCATTCGAGCGATGAAGTTGAAGCGGCATGGAAGTATGCGATTGAAGGATCTAGAGGAGATACTCAAAAAGTTATTGTCGAAGAGTTCATTCCTTTTGAATTAGAAATAACCTTGCTAACCATTAAGCAGTGGAATGCTCCGACTATTTTCTGCCCTCCTATTGGTCATCGTCAAGAAAGAGGGGATTATCAAGAATCTTGGCAACCCGCAAAAATGCCAGAAAAATTGCTTTTGGAAGCACAGGCGATCGCGCAAAAAGTTACTGATGCTTTGGGAGGCGCTGGAATCTTCGGGGTGGAGTTCTTTATTACCAAAGATTCTGTAATTTTTTCCGAACTTTCTCCCAGACCTCATGATACGGGAATGGTGACATTAATTTCTCAAAATTTGAATGAATTTGAATTGCATCTAAGAGCAGTTTTAGGCTTACCAATTCCTAAAATAGAACTATTAGGGGATTCAGCAAGTGCAGTAATTCTGGCAAGTAAGCATTCAAATTCAATCGCTTTTATGGAGGTGCAAGAGGCTTTATCTGAACCGAATGTAGATATCCGGTTATTTGGAAAGCCAAATTCTCGCCCTAACCGCAGAATGGGAGTCGCTTTGGCGAAAGCAAGTAATGTCCAAGAGGCGCGGAATAAAGCGACTAAAGCCGCTAGCAAGATTAAAATTGTTAATCAAGACGATCATTATTGATGCTTGATTATTAGAAATCCCCCAACCCCCCTTTTTAAGGGGGGCTAGGATAAGATTCTACCTTTTGCCAAAGAATATAGGGTGGAGCAAATATTTTGTCTTTAAATATGAGAATTGTATTAATAGGTAAATTAAAATTCAGGAGTTAGTCAAGTTGAACGAGCTTATCTTTTCTGATATTCAAAACCATTGGGCGCAAGAGTGTATCAAACAACTACATGAACGAAATCTAATTAGCGGCTACCCAGATGGCAGTTTTCGTCCGAATGCACAGGTGACGCGGGCAGAGTTTGCGGCGCTGGTGCGAAAAGCGTTTCCCAATACTGTCCCGATTCGGAATGCGATTAACTTTGTGGATGTACCTTCAAGTCATTGGGCTTATCAGGCGATTCAAATTGTTTATCGGGCTGGTTTTTTGTCTGGCTATCCAGATCGCACATTTAAGCCCAGCCAGCCGATTCCGCGAGTGCAAGCTTTAGTGGCTTTGGTGTCGGGGTTGAAGTATGGCGCTCCCACAAATCCTAGCGAAATATTAAAGAAGTATTTTGAGGATGCGGCGCAGATTCCCAATTATGCAATTGGCGCGATCGCGTCTGCAACCGAAAGATATCTTATCGTAAATTATCCTAATGTCCGACGCTTTAACCCCAATCAGAATGCCACAAGAGGCGAGATTGCAGCTTTAATCTGTCGCGCTTTAAGCATTTCTGGTGTGCCGTTGCAGTATATTCCAGGGATGGAATTTGTGGTGATTCAACCGCAATTTGATGAAGCTGAAGCTTTTTCGGAAGGATTAGCACGAGTCAAAATTGCTGATAAGTGGGGTTATATCGATAAAACGGGTAAACTCGTAATCTCGCCACAATTTGATGAAGCGGATGCTTTTTCTGAAGGAGTGGCACTAATTAGACAATACGCGCCAAAGAGGCAGTAATGGAAACTCGCGGTGTCTGGATTACCACAACAGATAGCAAAGTTCTGAATTCTCGGCAAAACATTGCTGCGGCGATGGATTTCCTCGCTCAAACTGGGTTCAATGTAGTCTTTCCTGTTATTTGGAATAGCGCCTTTACGCTATATCCCAGTAAAGTGATGCAGGACAATTTTGGAGTCGAAATTGATCCGCGATATCGCGATCGCGATCCCTTGGCTGAAATGGTAACTGAGGCGCGTCGAGTTGGACTTGAGGTGATTCCCTGGTTTGAATACGGATTCGCCGCTTCTTACAATCAAAATGGCGGGCATATTCTTGCGAAAAAACCTGATTGGGGTGCCCGCGATAACAGCGGGAATTTAGTTAAAAAGAATAGTTTCGAGTGGATGAATGCCCTTGATTCTGAAGTGCAGGAATTCTTACTCAATTTAGTGCTAGAAGTTGTCAAAAATTACGATATTAGCGGCATTCAAGGGGACGATCGCCTGCCTGCACTTCCAAGCGAAGGGGGCTACGATCGACGAACAAGCGATCGCTACTTTCAGCAGTTCTTCCAAAATCCTCCACAAAACCCAAAAGATCCGCAATGGCTTCAGTGGCGTGCGGATATTCTCACGGATTTTTTAACTCGCCTCTACCAAGAAGTCATTAATATTAAGCCAGACTTGCTGATTTCACTGGCACCGAGTCCCCACGGTTGGGCACTTCAGGAATACTTGCAAGATCCCAAAGCTTGGAGCGATCGCGGGTTAGTTGATATGATGCATCCACAGTTGTATCGCCGCGATTTCTCTAGTTACAAACAACTGGTTGATAGTCTTGTCGCCCAGCAATTTACCCCGGAACAGCTACCAACCCTGATACCCGGTATTTTACTCAAAGTCGGGGGATATCGCATCAGCGCCGAATACTTGTTGCAAGCGATCGCTTACAATCGCTTTCGTGGCATTCAAGGCGAAGTTTTCTTCTTCTACGAAGGTCTGCGAGAAGACAATGACGCCTTAGCCAAAGCCTTGCGTTCTGGCCCCTACTCCCAGCCTGCACCTTTTAATCCCTCACCATTAAAACAGCTTGGTTTTACCAGTCGGAGAATTGGCGGCAAATATAGCTATATCGACACGACCGGAAAAAGTCTCAGCCAGCCGCAATTTGACTGGGTGGATTCTTTTCATAGCGGGTTGGCGCGAGTCAAAATGGGCTATAAATGGAGCTTTATTGATACTACCGGAAAATTGATTAGCCGATTCCAATTTGATAGCGCTGAGTATTTTAGAGAAGGGATGGCAGCGATAAAAATTGGTAGCAAATATGGTTATCTCGATAATACGGGGAAACTCGTCATTCCGCTGCAATTTGATGAAGCTAAGTCTTTTTCAGAAGGGTTGGCAGCAGTCAAGATAGAGAACAAGTGGGGCTACATCGATCGGAGGAACACTAAGGCGCTAGATGCTCCCCAGGGTTGGATCAACAACTTTCTGCTTCGCTTCCAAACTATTTTTAATCCAAACACCCTCACAATTCCTCCGCAATTTGATAGCGCTGATGCCTTTTCGGAAGGAATGGCACGCATTGGTGTTGGTGGAAAATATGGTTATATTGACACGACGGGAAAGCTGGTAATATTGCCACAATTTGAGGACGCTAAATCTTTTTCAGAAAAATTAGCAGCGGTAAAACTTGCTGGGAAATGGCAGTATATCGATAAAACTGGAAAGGTGGTAATTTTGCCGCAATTTGAGGATGCTGAGTCTTTTGTAGAAGGGCTAGCAGCAGTCAAAATTGCTGGCAAGTGGGGCTATATTAACAAGATAGGAAAGCTGGTCATTCCTACAGAATTTGACAACGCGCAATCCTTTTCCCAAGGATTGGCGCTGGTTAATATTGGTGGATCGTGGCGTTCCGGTGAGAATGGGGAATTGTCTTTCAGCGGCGGGAAGTGGGGCTACATTCGGAATGTGCTGTCTTGAAGGGCTGAGGGCTGTAAGGGTGAGTTTCCCGGTCGTTACTGAGTTGCGGGTGGCAAACGCGATCGCACAGACTGAGCAAAGTCCTCGCGTCCAATCTCTAATTGTGGTGGAACGCCGTTGGGATAGGTTTGAGAGATCAAAGCCTGTAGTTTTTGAATTCGGTTTTCAGGGTTGGGGTGGGTGCTGAAAAACTCCGGGGATTGACCGCCACTCCTGGCACTCGCCAGAATCTGCATCACTTCGACACTGGCTTTAGGGTTATATCCAGCTTGCGCCATAAACTGAACGCCAAGGCGATCGCTTTCTAGTTCGTCCTCCCGTCCGTAGCGCAGATTGACAATCTGGTTCACTGCTTGGGCAATCACTTGTGCCTGCCGACCGCCACCTTGGTCGTCACTCGCCGCAACTCCAACCGCTGTTACCAGTGCTGTACCAAGTTGCTGCTTTGCCAAGCGTTCCGCCCCGTGTCGTCCCACAACGTGCCCGACCTCGTGCCCCAACACAGACGCCAGTTGTGCTTCAGAAGAAAGACGACGCAGCAAACCCGCAGTAATAAAAATTTGTCCTCCCGGCAACGCGAAGGCATTAATCGTTTGAGGGTCGCGCAGCAGATGAAATTCAAAGGGATAGCCGGAAGTCTTCGCCTTTGACTCCTGCACTACCTCATTTCCTACTTTGTCAATATAGTTTTGTAGCGCCGGATCTGGGTACAGACCGCCAAATTTCGCCGCCATTTGCGATCGCGCTTGCAGTCCCAAGACGACTTCCTCCTTTGGCGAAAGTTGCACCCGCTGCTTTTCCCCAGTTACCGGGTTCTCCACTGTCGTAGTGCAGTAACTAACTAACCCAAATAGCATAAGTAACAGTGCAATTCCCAGCCGGATTAGCGCTCTCACTGCTTATTCTCCCGATTTATTCGTCCGGAGGTTATCATACTGCTCGGTAATTTAACATCAGTCCGAAGGATGCTTTATTTAGTTTTTTTGTAGGATGAAGGCAACTCTAGAGCTTGAACCTAAGCGTTTATCCTCTTTTACCCCAATGTTAAATATTATTAATTGAGTAGAAAGTTCGGTGCAATCAATAGACGAATTAGCGCTTTAGGAATCTGAACGTGAAAAGAATGCCGTTTGCCTATCTGTTTGCCTATCTTTTGAGGTAAAGACACTTATATCGTGTGGCAGATAGGATTGCTCTATTTGAACTGTTAATCTGTAAATGTAAAGAAGAGACTATTAAGGAATCAGAACCATGAACATTATTGCTTGGATCGTTTTAGGTCTGATTGCTGGTGCAATTGCTAAAGCTATTTATCCGGGTCATCAAGGCGGTGGTATTCTAGGAACCATCGTACTAGGAATCATTGGAGCTTTCGTAGGCGGTAGTATCGGTACTTTCCTGCAAACGGGGACTCTACAATTAGCAGCTTCTAGCTTGAGCATTCCTGGAATCATTGTCGCTGTTTTAGGCGCAATCGTTGCAGTCTTCCTGTGGAACTTACTCACTCGCCGCGCCGCTTAAGTAGCGCTACATCTGCCACTTCGTTCGGCAGAGTCAAAATGCTCAATCTGCGATCGCAGCTCTTGGGCGAGTCTTGGGCAACTGATTAATTTTCAAGGAAGTGAAAATTGCGTTGTAATAGACGACAGGTAAGTAGTATACGCCTCGTCAGTAGGGGAGTATCAGAGACTCCCCTACACTTTCAATGCAATGAGATCAAAGAACGCGATCGC
>NZ_JACJOQ010000369.1:0-6504 GCF_014695635.1 Coleofasciculus sp. FACHB-712
AGTTCAAAATTTTCAAACCAGTTATGCTGGACGCCGTTCCGGATAAGAATTGGTAGCTCGTTCTTAGAATTATGTGTGATTTTGAGAGTATCGCCAGTTGTTCCTTTGAGCTGGATGGTGCCCGTTGCTATTAAGCTTAAATCTAGCTGAGTCTTAGTCTTTACAGCTTTTTTAAAATTCTCATAACTACCCGTCGTTTTTGCTTCGCCTGCTTCTAGAGCAAAGCCAGCATATTGATTGTCTGTCGTGGTTACTTTTAATATCTTTTCATCTTGATAAAGCTGCGCCGCTTTCTTATCTTGAACTTTAACTTCAGTAGTAGAAGAATTAAGATTAATTGGATGAATGGCTAACCAAGTTTTTTCTAATTTAATAAACCAAACTTTATCTTCTATTTCTACTTTCGCTGTTATAGGTAGCTGCAAGAAAAAATATTTATCAGAAGCAGGTCGTAGCCAAAGCGCCAAGTTGCGGTATTGTCCTATTTGATCGCCTGGATTTTTCCCGGACTTCATTCTGTCGTCGCCGGTGTTAACGACAAAATAATCAACCCCTCGCTTAGAATCTTCAGCCATCAATTTGAAAGGGCCAACATCACCATCGCTAAACTCACCGGCTACGCTACCCATCTGATAAGTGTTGCCAAAAAATGTAGTTTCCCAATAACCCGGTCGGTCTTCTCCTCCGGGTTTCCAATTTTCATAAACTGGTTTTGTAGCGAGTAATTCAACCGGCTTCTTAAACTGCTTGCGAGCTAATGCTACAACGGCGAGTGGGGGACGGTAAGCGCTAGTAATGATGTGAATTGAATCGTGTTCTGGTTTAGGGTTAGGCAGTGAATTATCCCCAAAATATAACCACAGTAAACGAGCGGCAGATGAACCATAAACAACATTACTTTTGTTATAATCTCGCTTCGTTGGCCCTCCAAAACCGCCATAATAATACTTCACTGCCCCCGCAGCACAAAGCCAATCAAGAGCAGCTTTACCAAGTTGTTTGACTTCGGGATCTTTCGCAAAATCGTAGAGATTCAGATATGCAGCTAGGGTATGACCGTGGTAATTTTCTGAATCCCACTCGCCCATCCCGATGTGATAAAGTGCCCAGACATATCGCTGAATTTTCTTTTTGTATAACTGGCGCACCTCTTCATTACCCGTTTCCTCTGCCATTAGATAAACAGATATCTCGCGCATCGCTCTAAGATTATCGGTATTGCGCCCGTCTACCCAGCTACCACGCACCTTTGGCCCCCAACCATCACCGCCACGACCTTTCCCATAAATCGGGTGAGGACGGCCATTGGGATCTTGCTTTGTCCATTTTTTTGCCCCATCAAACATCCGTTGTCTATAGGCAGAATCTAGAAATTTGCCAAAGAAAAAATATTTTCTAATTTGACCTTTAAGAGTAAAAGAATAGTAATAGTCAATTCCATCCGTGTGGGCGTTATCTGGGGCTTGTTTATCTTCTTTTTCCAAAAAAGCGATCGCTTTCTCTCGGTTGCCAGCTAAAAAGTCAAACATCGCGAGGGGATAAGTTTGCTTTTCGTTTTCCCCGCTGTTGTTGTTGTATTTTTTACTCGTGTAGTAGCGAATAACCTCATTCGCTCTTTGCTGAAACTCTTTTTCCAGTTCAGGTGTCCACTGGTTCTGAAGCTTTACATCGACGGGTAGCGGCTGAATCTGAACTAAGCCATTTGCATCCTTGCTGATTGAGGGAGAAGCGTCTGAACTGGGTGTATTTGCCCTGGATAAGGGAGTGGTTTTGGCGTTGCAAGCCAATATTGCTACAGCCAATACGGATGCGATCGCCGCGTGACGAAAAATAAAAAACCGTTTCATCAGCAACAGAGGTAATTAAGCTGCTCTGATTTTGGCATGAGAAAGAGATGCGATCGCATTTTGGGCGCGATGGATGCGATCGCGCTTTGGGGAAAAGAGGATGTGATCGCACCCTCTGGGAAGGTAAATACCTCTTATCGTAGCCAATCTCTGAAATATCTGTTCAGTGAAGCATAGTGTTATAAATTATTTTTATCTACCCATTTCCCGTTTTTTAACTCAATTTCCATCCATCTTCCATTCACCTGTTTTTTAAGTCTTACTTCATGTGGATTTTCTATATTTCGACTTATAACTCGAACTGGAGTAATCCAATCTTGCTGACAACCTTCCGGTGAGTCGGGGATTGTATTCCAGTCGTTTTTAGTAATTCCATATTCCTTACTACAAGTCTCTTCTGCAATTTCTAGGCTTTCATACCATTCATCACCAATTGCAAAACCATCTTCCAGAGAAGTACACGGAAATAAGTATACTCCCCTCTCACAATCATGGAGAATGATTTGTTTAATCTGAGAATGATTCCGCGTTTTAGCTATTTTTCTCACGCTGTCTAACTTTCTTTTAAGGTGCCAATCACTAATAAACGTGGAGTTAGTATTCTTGTAAATCAGTTATCGACGGCATCAGCTCTTTCAATTGTCGCTCATTTGCTAATTCTTACCAGATTGGTTCAAGATTTAGAACGAATCCAGGGAGAACATCTTCTCCTGAGAGGGTAGTAGGAGATTTCAGCACTTCAACTGCTTGACCTTGGCGATAAATTTCTACTTGCTTGGATTTGCGGTTAATTAATAAACCCAAAATAGTGCCATTCTCTCGGTATTCTTTCATTTTCTCTTGAGCTACTTTCAAAGTATCACTTGGTGAAAGTAACTCAATGACAAAATCAGGACAAAGGGGGATAAATTTCTCTTTTTGCTCAGAGGTTAAAGTCTCCCAACGTTCCAGCTTCAGCCAAGCTGCATCAGGGGAACGATCAGCACCATTAGGAAGTTTAAAACCTGTGGAAGAATCGAAGGCAATCCCTAACTTATTTGTATCTGCCCAATTAAATAATTGCTGCGTCAGTCTACCATTTCGATTTCCTGTTTCTCCCCCTGCGGGTGACATAATGATTAATTCCCCTGTAGCCGTGCGCTCAAACCTTAGATTTTCATTTACTTGGCAAAGCTGAAAAAATTGCTCATCTGTCAGCTTAATAATGGGGTTGAAGTTGACGGTTAGGGCAGTCATACCAACGTTAAGGTTTAGATTTTGGATTATCTAAACCATGTAGAGACGCGATTAATCGCGTCTCTACATGGTATTTCAGTTACCGACTATTCTATTCCTTCAATTCGGTCTTCAACCTCCTGATACAATTCGCGTAGCATTTGTAAGTTGCTTTCGCTGGTTTCCCAGTACCCGCGACCATTGACTTCGAGTAAGGTTGCGACAACTTTGCGGAAAGAGTGAGGATTGAGATTCATGAGCCGCTTCCGCATCTCTTCATCTTGGATAAACGTGGTATTTGTATCCTCGTAAATCCAGTTATCGACAGCACCAGCAGTTGCAGACCAACCCATCGTATTTACCAGGCGCTTCGAGAGTTCGCGGACACCTTCGTACCCATGACTTAGCATTCCTTCGTACCACTTGGGATTTAGTAGTTTGGTACGGGCATCTAGGCGAACGGTTTCTGATAGCGTACGGACTTGGGCGTTGGCGGTGGTGGTGTCGGCGATGTAGGATGCTGGCGTTTTCCCATCGCCGCGCAGAGTGGCAACAACCTTGGTGGGGTCAGAGTCGAAGTAGTGGGAAACATCCGTGAGGCTAATCTCAGAAGAGTCGAGATTTTGGAACGTCACTTCAGCAGTTTTCAGTGTTGCTTCAAAAATCTGACGCGACTGTTCCATTGTGCCTGGACTATCGGAGGTGAAGGCAAAGGATTTGCGGCTGAGATACATATCTTGTAACTCAGATTCGCTTTCCCAAGTGCTGTTTTCTACAGCCAGGTTGATATTAGAAGAATAAGAACCAGAAGCGTTGGAGAAAACACGAGTTGCCGCTTGACGCAGGTTGATGCCCATTTCCTCCGCCTGTAGTAAGGCGTGTTTGCGGACAAAGTTCATCGATAGGGGTTCGTCGGCTTCTGCTGCCATCTTCACAGCTTGGTCGAGTAGGTTCATCTGGTTGATGAACAAGTCGCGGAAGACACCAGAACAGTTGATGACCACATCAACACGGGGGCGTCCGAGTTCAGCCAGGGGAATCAGTTCCAGTTTGTTGACTCGTCCCAAAGCATCTGGCACGGGTTTAACGCCCACCATCCACATAATTTGGGCGAGAGATTCGCCGTAGGTTTTGATGTTGTCGGTTCCCCAGAGGACGCAGGCGATGGTTTCGGGATAGGCACCCATTTCCGCGCGTTGCCGTTCTAGCAGTCGGTCTACAACGACTTTGGCGGATTTGACTGCGGCTGCGGTGGGGATAGATTGGGGGTCGAGGGCGTGGATGTTTTTGCCTGTAGGCAGGACATCCGGGTTGCGGATAGGATCGCCACCTGGCCCCGGAAGGATGTATTCGCCTTCTAAGCCTTTGAGTAAGGCACCCAGTTCGTTGTCGGCACAAACTTGCTGGAGGCAGAATTCCAAATACTCAAATAGAGGCTTAATCGCTTCTGGATCAACTTTCTCATAGCCTGCTTTATGCAGGGACTCGATCCAAGGTTCCTTCTTGCCCATGTTGAAGAAGTTGAGCTTAGAAACGAGGGAAACGCGACCATCGGCGTCAGTTTGTTCTTTGACGAGGGCGGAAACAGCGGCACGAGTGGCAAGGGTGATGTCTTGCAACAGTTGGACATCTTCTAAGATGCCTTTGTCGTTGTTCTTATAGATGTCGTCAATGTCGCGTCCGATGCTGTTGGCGATGATGCGGGGAAGACTAAGAATTTCTTCTTCGTTGCGGTCGAGACTGGCGATATTGACCAAGGTCGCGATCGCTTCTTCTGCACTCGGTGGTTTCCCAACGACGTGCAAGCCACAAGGCAATAGCCGCGACTCAATTTCCATTAGTCTCCGGTACACCAAGCCGACGAGAGTATCCCGTTCCTCGGCAGTCATCTCTTTGGCGTCTTTCTCTGGCAAGGCGATATCTTTATCTAGATTCACCATGCGAGATTTATCCACAATTGTGTTAACAATCTGGATACCCCGTCCCGTATCTTTGAGGGTTTGGTAAGAACCGATTAACTCGCTCAATTCTTGCAAACCCTTGTAGAGTCCAGCATTTTCTGCCGGGGGAGTTAAGTAGGAGATAGTTTCGGCGTAGCTGCGGCGCTTGGCGATGGTGGCTTCGCTGGGGTTATTCGCCGCGTAGTAGTAGAGATTGGGAATGTTGCCAATCAAGTTATCGGGGTAACATTCGTTAGACATCCCCATCTGCTTACCGGGCATGAATTCCAGCGAGCCATGCGTGCCGAAATGCAGCACGGCGTCGGCTTTCCAAATTCGCTCTAGATAGGTGTAATAAGCGGCAAAGCCGTGATGGGGACTAGCAGAACGGGAGAATAGCAACCGCATCGGATCGCCTTCGTAGCCAAAGGTTGGCTGGACACCGATAAAGACGTTGCCGAAGTGTTTGCCGAAGATTAATAAATTCTGCCCGTCGCTGTTGAGATGTCCGGGTGGTTTGCCCCAGTTTTCTTCTAACCGTTGAGAGTAAGGCGTTAAGTCTTCATACTCCGGCGTTGACATCCGATAGGCAATATTCAGTTCTGGAGTGCTGTACTGTGCTTGGGCATCGTGGATGACTTCTTGCATCAACGCCATCGCTGACTCTGGAAGTTCTGGGAGGTCGTAGCCGTTCTGCTTGAGGGCTTTCATCACTTCGTAGATGGAACCAAATACATCCAGATAAGCAGCCGTCCCGACGTTGCCTTTGTCCGGTGGAAAGCTGAAGACGGTGATGGCAACTTTCTTCTGGAGTTTTGGCTTGCGGCGCAGGTTTGCCCATTTTAAGGCGCGTTGAGCGATCGCTTCGATTCGATCTTGGAGGGCGATCGCTTTCCCAGTAGCTCCATCCCTTCCGGAAAGGATAATTGGCTCAATCGCTCCATCTAGTTCGGGGATGGCAATTTGCAATGCCACTTGCACCGGATGCAGCCCTAAATCGCTATTTTCCCACTCTTCTGTTGTTTGAAATACCAGCGGCAGTGCCACCATGTAGGGGCGATTCAGGCGTTTGAGAGTCTCAATTGCCTTGGGATGATCTTGTCTAGCAGGACCCCCGACCAGGGCAAATCCGGTTAGGGATACGACTGTATCCACGATTGTCTGGTTTCCTTGGAGGAAGAAAGCCTCAACTGGCTTAGAAAAATCTAAACCGGAAGCAAAGACGGGAATTACCCGTGCGCCCATTGCTTCGAGTTCCTGCACCATCGCTACATAATGGGCATCGTCGCCAGTGACGAGGTGAGTGCGTTGCAGCACTAAGCCCACACAGGGAGCCAGGGGATCTTTGAGATCGGCAGAAATATCGTTGCGGCTGTTGTACCAGTTGAAATATTCTTTGACATCCTCAAACATCTGGGGTGCCAAGGGGTGCCAGATCCCCATATCAACATAGGTGACGGGGTCTTTGTATTGGAAAGACGAGCCACGGCGCGTCTCTACAC
>NZ_JACJOQ010000037.1:0-4240 GCF_014695635.1 Coleofasciculus sp. FACHB-712
CCGGGTTTGTACGAGTGCGGATTAGAGATAACGGTCTCGGTATTCCCCCAGATATTCAAAACAAACTGTTCGATCCCTTCTTCACGACTAAGCCTGCGGGAAAAGGTACCGGGCTAGGACTGGCAATTTGCGCCCAAATTATGGAAAAGCATCAAGGCAAAATTGAGGTGAATTCGCAGCCGGGGAAGGGAACTGAGTTTGCACTAGTCTTGCCCAGCAAACATCCGAATGCGATCGCACTCAGCAGCCGCCTTGAGCTAGAGCAAGCCAACGGCAGACCCTAAGAGAGGTTTGGGTTATTCCGGAAGGTGCTATCCTCCACTGTAAGTGTGTTGTGTGTTGGAGTGGTTTAAAAATATGGTTTCATCCCCAAGCCGTCCTCAGCTCTCTAGTCCTGTGACTGAGGTAGAGCAACCAGGCATCCGGATTGGTAATAATCCTGCTTCCAGTTTCCTCGCGTTGCCAACGACTCCCCTGTTTGGCACCGATGGCATTCGCGGAAAAGCTGGAGAATTGTTGAGTGCATCCCTAGCCTTGCAAGTGGGCTTTTGGGCAGGTCAAGTGCTGCGGGCATCGGCAACCACCTCAGGGCCGGTGATTTTAGGGCAGGATTCTAGAAACTCCAGCGATATGCTGGCAATGGCGCTTGCCGCTGGTTTAACGTCAGCGGGACTGGAAGTGTGGAATCTAGGGCTATGCCCGACTCCCTGCGTGGCTCATCTCACCAGCGCCTCCCAAGCCGTAGGCGGGGTGATGATCTCTGCTAGCCACAATCCGCCAGAAGATAACGGAATCAAGTTTTTTGGATCGGATGGTACAAAGCTACCCCCCGCATTGCAGCAGGACATTGAAGCGGCTTTAAGAGGAAGGGCGAATTTCGCCACGTTGAATGGTAGCTGGGGACAGCATTATCATCGACCGGAGTTAGTGACAAATTATCTGGACTTGCTGAAGCGATCGCTCGCACCAGGGATCGGGCTAAAAGGGTTGCGAGTCGTGCTGGATCTGGCTTGGGGCGCAGCGGTTCATCTAGCACCAGCGGTGTTTCAAGAGATGGGGGCAGAAGTCATCTGCTTGCACGATCGTCCCGACGGCGATCGCATCAATGTAAATTGCGGTTCGACTCACCTCGGCTCCCTCCAGTCAGCCGTCAAGCAGCACGGTGCCGACTTAGGCTTTGCTTTTGATGGAGATGCCGACCGAGTCATGGCAGTCGATGCCCAAGGTCGCGTCGTTGACGGCGACTATATCCTCTATTTTTGGGGCAATACCCTGAGGCAAGCTGGACAGTTGCCTGGAGATTTGCTCGTGGCGACCGTCATGGCAAATTTAGGCTTTGAACGCGCCTGGAAACAGCTAGGCGGTTCTTTCGTGCGGACAGCCGTTGGCGATCAGTACGTACAGGCGGAAATGCTCCGGACTGGGGGAAAGCTGGGCGGCGAGCAATCGGGACACATCCTCTGCCACCATTACAGTCTCACTGGAGATGGCTTGCTGACCGCTTTACATATAGCAGCACTGGTGCATAGCACTGGTCAATCCCTCTCGGAACTGATCGATGGAAGCTTTCAGACTTATCCGCAGCTACTGCGGAATGTGCGGGTGGAAGACCGCGAAAAGAGACGGCGTTGGCAAGAGTGCGACGCTGTGACAAATGCGATCGCTCAAGCGGAAGCAGCGATGGGAGACCAAGGAAGAATTTTAGTTCGCGCCTCTGGCACCGAACCCGTCATCCGAGTTATGGTGGAAGCCGCCAGTGCCGACTTAACAAATCACTGGACAGAACAGCTGGTTCTCGCCGTCGAACAACATCTGGCGTGATTTTGAGAAAGAGATGCGTGGATAGGTGGATGCGATCGCTAATCCACGCATCTCAAATCATGTATGCCAAAATCGATGGGTACCGGCAGCTTCAAGCTCCCCCATGCCGAAATCAAAGCTAAAATCCAAAAAGTCTAAAAATACAAAACAGCAGTCTCAAACGCCAACCCTAAGTCTTAAGGAGCAGTTAGCCCAAAAGCGCAAGGCGCAGCAGGCGCGAAAAGAATTCACTCAATTTACCTTTGCCAGCGTGGGGATTGCCGCCGTTCTTGCTATCTTCCTATTTCTCGCCGCTGGACCAAAAGCAGCCTTAGCCTCTTTAGCAATTCCGGCGCTGGGGTTTTCCTACAAATATCCCCGCAAAGCCCTATGGGCATTCCTCCTTTACCTACCGATTAATGGCACCGTCACCTACTGGATTGGCGGCGGGAATCCTGTATTCCAGCTGGCTAAAGATGGAATCTATATTCCCGCATTGATTGCTCTAGTAAAGGACTGTCAAAGGAAAAAGCTACCCATCCTGATTTCCAAAGAGATCAAGCCGAGCTTGTACATTCTGTTAGTCTTTTCTGGGCTGACGCTGTTTCTTGTTAACGGCTTCCTACAATTTTCGGGCGGTAGGTCGGGACAACCCTTTTTGCAGGGAGTTTTGGGTCTAAAAGTTTTTCTGGGGTACGTTCCCCTGGCTTTTTGCGCCTACTATCTGATTCGGACAAAAAAGGAATTGCTCTTCCTGACGCGAATGCATCTGGTTCTCGCCATCATCTGCTGTATCCTTGGCTTTATTCAGTACTCGATGCTGACTAGCGGTAGATGTGCTGGTACCAGAGGACTGGTTGCTGATGCTTTGTTTAAGGCAACCCTGGATGCCAAGTGTTTTGTCGGTGGCGCTTTGGTTTACAGCCCGGAAGTCGGGATGATTCGCTTACCAGGTACGTTTGTCTCTCCTTGGCACTGGGCATGGTTCCTGATTTCCAACGCCTTTTTTACCTTTGCAACTGCCTTCTGTGACACTTCGTTTTTCTGGCGGATTGGTGGTTTAGTCGGTATGGCACTTGTCTTTGCCAATGCGGTGATTTCCGGTCAAAGAATTGCCCTGTCGCTGGTTCCCGTTGTCTTCGTACTGCTGCTGGTGCTTACAGGACAAGTAGCGAACCTCAAACGGTTTATCCCCGTTGGAGTCGGGCTAGGTGTGGTGTTGAGCATCGCCGCCGCCGCCAACCCAGCTTTAATTCAGGAGCGGATCGATAGTTTTGTCAGCCGCTGGAATGCTTCACCTCCCCAAGCATTTATTGTGGAGCAATTTAATTGGGCAATGAAGAAACAGCGGGGATTTTTGGGACGCGGTTTGGGAACGGCTACCAATTCCACCCGAATTTTTGGTGATGCAGCGCTGGTTGAAACTTACTACCCTAAGGTTCTATACGAAATTGGCCCGGCAGGCACGTTGGCGTTTCTAGTTTTCGTGACTTGCTTGACAGCGATTACTTTCAAAATTTACCGCTCGGTGAAAGACAAAAGTTTACGCAGTTTTGGTGCCAGTTTTTGGGTTTTGATTTTAGTGCTAAGTTATAACACTTACTGGTATCCCTTGGATACCGAGGTGGCAATTTATTACTGGTTTTTTGCCGGTGTTATTTTTAAATTGCCAGAAATAGATAAGCAGGAACAAGAGAAGCGATTGGCAGAGGAGGAAAATGATGAGGCTAAAACGAAGAAGAAAGGACGCCGCAAATCATCTGGAAAGCGTACTGTCGGCAAAACAAGCCCGGTACCTGCCACATAATTAAGGCAGCGATCGCTCACTATTCAGCGATCGCTCAGTATTCAATTGCATTTCGGAGCAGTAAACCGTGAAGCCTTTGATTTCGGTTATTATCCCCACTTACGGACGTGAAGAACCTTTGCGAGACACGCTCAAAGATGTCTTGCTGCAAGACTACCCAGCCTTTGAAGTGCTAGTGGTCGATCAAACCGCCACGCACCAGCCCGAAACTCAAGCGTATCTTGAGGAGTTGGCAAACAGCGGTAAAATTCGTTGGTTTCGCGTAGATTGGGCAAGTTTACCGGGTGCCCGAAATTATGCGGTACGGCGGGCAGTTGGGGAAATTGTGTTATTTCTGGATGATGATGTCCTGCTAAAGCCTGGATATTTAGAGGCTCATGCTCGCAATTATTTAGAGCGTCCGGAAGTGGGTGCGGTGGCAGGGCGAGTATTTGACCGGATGAAGTTGGAAGATTCCGGCAATAAGTTGACGATTGAGGATTTGCCCCCAGAAGCGATGGACCCTGGAATTGCCTGGTACCACATTGACTTAGTGCATACCGTGAAGCCGCAGCGCGTTCTGACTGCCAGAGGCTGCAATATGTCTTTCCGGCGAGAAATTTTTACGAAGCACGGACTGCATTTTGATGAGCG
>NZ_JACJOQ010000370.1:0-2943 GCF_014695635.1 Coleofasciculus sp. FACHB-712
ATTCTGGATAGCTTTAACTAGCTTGTTGCGGGATGACATGGCTGCTTTCCTGTCAAAGGTGAGAGATTAGTGGAATGAAGAGTTTAAAACTTAAAAAATTAAGAACTAGCGTTGAAAGGGATGAGAAAAGGCTAATCGCCTAAAATTTCGCTTTTTATGAGGTGAGGGGAAGCTTCATCAAAAATTTATAGTTCGACATTTCTCCTCTGTCTTAACAACCCAATTTCTAGCGGGCAACCGGGAAACTACGCACTCAGATGTTTAACGGCTGTTTAATCGCTTGTTAAATTTTTCAGTACCTTTCCGGAGTAGAAATGTCGGTTCCGTATTCTGGAATAAAGGCTAGATGTGCGCTTCCCCCAAGGGATAGATTTAAGAGTCTCTATAAACCATCTTTGCAAACATAGCGTTTAACTTCAACACAACTTAACGAAAAATCGGGGTAGATTTACTGTAGTTAAGATACCCAGATGTTGTGCAAAACCTATCACCTCTAGTAAAAAAATAAAGAAACTGCCCAACACGCACCATGAAGTGGGGTATCAGGCAGCACATAAATAACAAAGTGTAGAGACATCGCGGGCAACGTCTCTACTAGAAGCTATAAGCACTCAGGGACTCTCTAGAGGCTGTACTAATAGTGTGTACTAATAGTGATTCAGGTTAATTCCCGCTTCTTTAGCCATCGTTTGCAGACCCTTTAGCTCTAGAGTCTTGATTGCCTTCGTAGAAAGCCTTAGCTTCACCCAGCGATTCCCTTGAGGCCACCAAACGCGCTTCCATTGCAGATTTGCTTCCTGTAGCTTTTTGGTACGTCGGTGAGAGTGGGAAACTGCATAGGCATTATTAGCCTTTTTGCCGGTCAGCTGACATTTGCGCGACATAGTCTAGTCTCCAGATTTTCGGTCGTTATTTAGATATAGCTTTTAGATTGTACCCAAGCTATTGCTTAGGTGGGCACTGCCCACCCATACTCGCCTAGCGTTCTGTCAGACGAGTTAGCACTTGATTCGACCGTTCCACAAAGGATTTCATCCCTTCAGCGTCAAATCCTTTCTGAGCCATTAGCGCCAAATCATAGATATGCTGGCACATCAGATTAGCCAAATCGCCGGTGGGCGATTGACCCTCACCTTGGATAATACTACCTTGGCTCAACTGAACCAGATTTTGAATCAGCGGGTGCGCGGTATTGACCACTAAGGTGTGTTCTTCGGGAAACTCAACGTTTTGCTGCTGCATCAATGCGTTCATCTCCCGCAGACGTCGCAAAACTTCTGGCAACAGTACCATTGCTGGTGGGGTTCCCTGAGGATCATCTGACTTGAGCGCCTCGGTGCGGATGTTCAGTTTGGGCTTGTTGAGGGCTTTCTGGAATAACTCTTTGATGTGTTCTGAGCGAGTTTTGTTAGTTTTGGGGTCAACAATTTCTCCTGCTTTATCCTGGTCAAGCAGGGTTTGGTCGAGGTCAGAGTCTACGCGGGAGAACTTAACATTCGGATGTTCATGCTCTAGGAAGCTGATGAAGTGAGAGTCTATGAAGGAGTCCATAAACAGGACTTCTAGACCTTGGTTTTTGTGTAGTCCTACGTAGGTCGCCTGGGAGACTTCATCGGTGCAGTAAAAAACTCGATTTTCGTGGCGGTCTTTATTCCGTTCCAGGTACTCTTTAAGGGTGGTGTAGTTAGTGGTGAGGGCTTCGGACTGAGGGCTGAGAGGTGAAGAAGCCGAGGTTTGACTTGGGGTCACTTCTTGCCAGACATCGCCCTCTTGAGATTGCACTTCAACAGATGGGATATCGGGTTGGGGAGTTTCTGGAGTTGCTGGTGTAAGGTTGGCAGTGGTGCGATAAATCAGGATGTCTTCAACTTGTTTTTTGAATTTGTCGTCGTTGAGGGAGCCGAATTTGACGAAAGTGCCTACGTCTTGCCAGCAGCGGATATACTCGTCGCGATTTTCGCGGTAAAGTTCTTTCAAGCGATCGCCTACTTTCTTAGCAATGTAATCGGCAATTCTCCGCACTGTCCGGTCGTTGGTCAAGGAACTGCGCGAGACATTCAGGGGGATGTCAGTGCTATCAATGACGCCTCGCAGCGGCAGCAGGAACTTGGGAATGACTTCTTCGCAGTGGTCGCTGACAAATACTTGATTACAGAACAGCTTAATTTGCCCTTTGGTGGTGTCCACATCCGGCTTGAGCTTCGGGAAGTAAAGAATCCCATTCAGGATGAAGGGATAGTCAGTGTTAAGATGCACCCACAGCAGCGGCTCTTCTTGGAAAGGGTAGAGGTAGTGGTAGAATTCTAGATAATCTTCTTTGGTCAGGTTTTGGGGCGATTCCTTCCAAGGTGCCTTTTGCCGGTTAATTGTCTCCCCGTCCAGTTGGATAGCTACTGGCATGAAGTCGCAGTAAGTTTTTACCAACTGCCGAATCCGCATTGGTTCCAGGTATTCCACTTCCTCATCCTGAAGCGTGAGGGTGATGGTGGTGCCGCGTTCAGTTTTTGGTGAGTCTTCTAACTGAAATACGGGTGAACCATCACAAGACCAGTGGACGGCGGAAGCTCCTTGCTGGTAAGAAAGGGTATCAATCTCGACTTTTTGGGCCACCATGAAGGAGGAGTAGAAGCCAAGACCGAAGTGACCGATAATTTGTTGATCTGCGCTGGCTTTGTACTTTTGGATAAATTCTTCGGCGCTAGAGAAGGCAACTTGGTTGATGTATTTCTTGACCTCCTCTGCCGTCATGCCGATACCGTTATCCGAGATGGAGAGAGTTTTTTTGTCTTTGTCAATTGCGATTTTGATTTCTGGTTCGCCCAGTTCGCCAGTGAATTCGCCTGCGAAGGAAACCATCTTGAGTTTCTGGATGGCATCCACGGCGTTTGAAACCAGTTCCCGCAAGAATATCTCGTGGTCTGTGTAAAGAGATTTCTTGATAAT
>NZ_JACJOQ010000371.1:0-3981 GCF_014695635.1 Coleofasciculus sp. FACHB-712
ACCTGCGGCAGCTCTAGACACTAGCAATTGTGGCCCCCGCGCTGGGCCTTCGCGTACTTTTTTGAGAAATACCTTGAAGGTTGCATTGGCACGGTAATTATCGTTGGGTAGCTGTTCCCGTTTCGGTAAGTCGGCTTCTACTTCTGGCTGACTAAACCCACTACTGACAGCTAAAATCACGGATTGCCGCTCAAATCTCAGTACCCGCGCCTGCAAAACGGTTCCTTCCAGTTCTTGGAACTCTTCTGCGACGAGTTTGCGCTGCTGATCTCGCAGTTTTTGCGATAGCACTTGCTTGGTCTGAATTGCTGCCATGCGACCGAACTCAGTTTGATCGGGGGTCACATCTAAAACCACCGTGTCGCCAATCGCTGCTTCAGGCGCGACTTTCTGCACTTCTTCTAGACCAATTTCATGATCGCCACTACTCACCTTTTCAACGATGGTCTTGGTCGCCAAAACGCGGAAGCCTTCTTCTCCTTCTTGTTCTAGGTCGAGTTCGACTTCAAAGTTTTGAAAGTACTCTTCATCAAAATGATGTTTGTCGAGGTTCTGGGTACGACGATATCGCTCGTATCCTTTCAATAAAGCTTCTCGTAGGGCTGCTTGTACGGCACTTTTGGGTAAATTGCGCTCTACACTAATTTTATCGATTAGCTCTTTAAGTCCGCGTAGACTAACCATTGACATAAAAAAACCTCGCTAATTGCTATTGGTAATTGGTAACTGGTAATTGGTAATCGGTCAGTGGTCAAGAGGCAACTTCCTTGCGAACCACTGACGACTAACTACTAAGCTGACAGCTCAATTACCGTTTTTCATCCAGCTGCACTCGGCTGACCATTTGGCGGGGAATGGCGATCGCTCGACCTTTCTGGTTGAGGTAAACACCCTCTTCATCCCGACGAATCAGTTGCCCCGTCCACTCTTGCTGACCTTCGTAGGGTTCGGATGTGGTGACAATTACGGGAAATCCCTTGAAGGAGATGAATTCCCGATCTGTCGTCAACTGACGCGAAATACCGGGACTAGAAATTTCCAGGACATAGGCATCAGGAATGAAATTCGCTGCATCCAAAGCAGCCTCCAATGCCCGACTCATTCGTTCGCAGTCATCCAGCCCTGTGTCAGCGTTGCAATTCCGGATGTCCACGCGTAGCACGGGTGGGCGTTGGTTGGTGTGAAAAACCGCCCCGACTACTTCCAAGTCCAAGGCTTCTGCCACTGGCGCTGCTAAATCAATAATTTGTGGAATCAGGGGATGAGTCATTGGAAAACTCCAATAAAAAAAGTGGGTGCTGCCCCACTTCCTGCGAACACTATATTCCAAGAAGTCTCTGGACGAATCCTGATGGATTCGCCTTCCTAACTTTGAGTTTAGCTCAAGCGGTATGCCAGTGGCGAGTCGTCAACCGAGCGCTGAGGGAAGATAAGAAAAAAGAGATAGGCACCGATGCTCGGTGCCTGAAGGGCTAGGAAAATTGGACTGAGGATTATTAGCGTAGGCGCGTGCAAGCGCGGGATGAAGACTCTGTAGAAGAACAACTTTTCTTCTGAGTGGCGGCGCGAACGCGATCGGAAACTCTCTAGAAACATCGAGGAAAGAATGCTAGAAATTGAGATTAGTAGAGAATGTCTGAAAAATTGGTTATGACACTCCTTATCTATCGGGAATTTGGTGCTTTTGCGGCAGTTTTTTAGAATTTGTGGCAGGTAGTTTACTAAATAAATAACCCTTCCCAGATGCCAATACTACTTTTCAAACATTTTCTTATCCAAGCTAAGCAGTCTCAGTACTGTCCTAGCAAAATCCAAGACTAAATTTGAATCCTTATTGAGGATTCAAGTTAGAGATTGACATCAGCAATTGACATACAAATTTAAATTATTGCTTGACAATCTGACGGATCGCCCGTGTTTCTTCTAACACTTGTTCCAAATCTTGATCGGACAAGCGTTGGACGTAGTTGAGTTTCATCTCCTCCAACATATCGAAAAGTAAAGATTGAATTTTCTGAGCAGTCTGCTGTCTTTGCACCTCCGATCCTAAGGCTTCAGTGAAGTGTTCTATCAGCTGTTTGGAAAGTTCTGCGCCAACCGGATCGTCTTCCAAAGAGGCAGTGAGGGTGTTGTAGGCTGCAAGTGAGATTTCTTTGACCAGTTTTTCAGTTATCTGCGTGGGGATAGTACCCACCCCAGGTACTTGCTGGAGTCCCCGATAGAGGGGAGATTGGCTGAGAATTTTTTCAATGTTGTGCTGTAGAATTGCCTCTAAATCTGGCTGAATTTTTGGTAGAACTTGATTGACAGTTACTTTCATCAATAAGGTAGCGATCGCTTCTACTTCATTAACATTGTTGATGTCAACATAGGGACGAGCCTCCCGTCCTGATAACCACCGAGTCAGTTCTCCGCCACGAATCGACCCTTGTAGCTGGTTGATTACCCGGATCACAATGACTTCTGCCAATTCTTCTGCAAAGTTTGCCGCAAATCCTCGGTTAATTTGCACCCGGATTGATTCTAAATTTAATAATTGTGCTTGGTGTAGGCGCATGAAAACTGAAATGACGCGCAGCCACCGCCAAAAAGGTAGCAGCAAGAAAATATCATACCAGCGCCACATCATTGCTTCGAGCCAAGTGAGGCTATGGTGACGTCGGTGGATATAGTAGGTACGAAGTAGAAACTCAATGCCAAAGGGAATGATAAACCAGAGATCGATTTTCCAGAAGTAGTCAACGAAATTACCTGTTTCCCCAACTGGGCGAAAATAATTTCTTGCCATCAAAGGCTGAATTTCTTGGTTATAAAAGGTAATTTCTTTTTCCACGCCAGCTTGGGATAAATAAGGCAGACTCCAAAAGGTGCTAAAAGATTGTTTGGCAGAGACATTGCCAACGCGCTGACGCATCCGATTTTTGATTTTTTCCAGAGTCCCTGTCTTATTCGCCTCTGCAAACGGGTTTGTCTCAATCATTTCCACACTTTGTTGGCGCAGTTCCTCCAGTAAAGTTGCCACCTCTGGCGACTGCAATCCTTCTGTCTGTTGCAGCTGTGCTTTGAGTTTTTCTACTGTCTCTAGGTACTGCTGGGTTTCTCGATGGGGTTCAATACCTTTGATGGGGTCATAGATTCGGGTAATGCTGCGAAATTCCCGCAGGTAGAAATCGCGCAGCGGAATGTAAGTTAAGTCGAACAGCGCTAAGCCCAAGTTAGCCACTGCCAAAAGTGCCATCACACGTTCAAACCACAAGTTCCGGCGGGATTGGGGAGTCTTTGCCAATTTTTGAGGTGACATGGAAAGGAAGATGAGGTAATTGGTAATCGGGAATCGGTAATGGAAAAAAAGGGAATGGCGAAAAAGCTGCTACCTACTACCTAGCTAGCATCCATCACAATTTTCAATTACCAATTATCAGCTTGACAGACCCTCTGAAGCTTCAGTCATATTTGATACCACTAATTGTTCACCAATTGCTGATGTTGCCTTCAAAATAGAAGGATTCTATTGGATATCAGCACGCTGAAAGGTCGAACCCGGTAGCGCACGCGACGCGATCGCGATTGGCGGTTGTAGCGATCGCTTGCGAAAAATAAACGGTAGAATGCTCAATTCAGCTTAAACTGTAACTGTTCAAATCGCTATCGCGCTTAATCAGTGAGTGAGTGAGGAGATTGAGCTATGTGGAATAGGTTTGGAATGCCTTTAGCTGCGGTGATAACCATAACCGCCAGCTTAGTTAGTTATCAAGTAGCTATAGCCGAACGCAGCCGCGATTACACGCCAAGGGAATTTCGTTCCTTGTTGCGCGGCTTTGGGTATAACGTCACGATTGGAGATACTCTGACGGATGAAGCCACGATAAGGGCTATCCGCGAGTTTCAGCAGGGATATAAGCTAACACCTGTTGATGCTACAGCGGGGCCGAAGACACAGGATTATGCCGCAAATATCGTTAGAATTCTTCAGGCAAACTT
>NZ_JACJOQ010000372.1:0-12467 GCF_014695635.1 Coleofasciculus sp. FACHB-712
ATTTTTCATTATTTTACTCCTCTTGATTTGCCGTTCCGGCTGCTTTTACTTCCAAGACACCTCTAGCCATATTCATTCCACAGGTAAAGGGATATTCGCCTGGGGTTTTTGGTATGAATTCCACAGGTGTCATCCGATTCAAATCCAAATCTTTAGCAATGTGAAAATCCGGTAAAATGATTTTTTCCAGACAAATACTGGGGTCTTTTCTGAAAAAATTGAGCCGCACAGGTTGCCCTGCTTTCACGATGACTCGATTTGGATCGTAACCGCCATCTACTTGGATAGTCAGTTCCTGAATTCCTTGATTTGCTGTCGCTTGTTGAGCTTGAGTTTTACTCACCAGAAACCACCAAAGTTCTAACCCAATTAAAGCCAACCCGCCTAAAGTAAGACCCAGTTTTAGCTCAAAAGGTTGCTTAATTTGACGAAATTGGTTTGTGGGCATTGGTGCCTCGGCTGAAGCGGCTTTTGCGGGTGTTCCTGAGAAAACCGAGAGCAAAATCCACAAAACCAGAAGATTACTCAACAATTTTTTTTGAGTTACCATATTTCCTCCTTTTCTATGTAGTTAGAGATTTACTCGCGGCTGAAAATTCCGCAAGCGCAAAGCGTTACTGACAACAGAAGCCGAACTGAATGCCATCGCTGCACCCGCAATCATTGGGTTCAGTAACCAACCGAAAATCGGGAATAAAATACCAGCAGCGATTGGAATTCCAGCGACGTTGTAAATAAAGGCAAAGAAGAGATTTTGGCGAATATTCTGCATCGTGGCGCGACTTAATTGAATCGCAGTAACAATACCTTGCAAGTCGCCAGAAATGAGAGTGATGTCGCTAGCAGCGATCGCGACATCGGTTCCAGTGCCAATCGCTATCCCCACGTCTGCTTGTGCCAGTGCTGGGGCGTCGTTGATGCCATCGCCCACCATTGCCACTACTTTACCTTCGGCTTGCAGTTCCTGGACTTTAGCGGCTTTTTGGTCGGGACGGACTTCCGCAAACACTCGCGTGATACCGACTTCTTGCGCGATCGCATCTGCTGTTTTGCGATTATCCCCCGTTAACATCACCACTTCTAAACCCATCCGGCGTAGCGATCGCACAACGCCTGCTGAAGAGGGTTTCAGGGCATCGGCAATGCCAATCAATCCCTGCATTTCGCCATCTACCGCAATCCAAACGGCAGTTTTACCCGCAGATTCCCAAGCAACTTTTTGTCCTTGCAAAGGTAGCGTTTCAATCCCTAATTCATCCATCCAACGCTGAGTACCGATTTGCACCAGTCGGTCGGATACAATTCCTTGAACGCCACTACCCGCGATCGCTTCAAAATTTTTCGCCTCCGGCAATGGAAACTGCACTTCCTGAGATTGGGCATACCTTACAACCGCTTCAGCCAAAGGATGTTCTGAATTGCGTTCAACTGCTGCCGCTAACTTTAATAGCTTTATCTCATTGCTGTGGACAGTTCCTACCATCGTGATGTAGTCGGTAACAGTGGGTTTTCCCTGAGTCAGAGTCCCCGTTTTATCCAACACAATCGTTTGAATTTTATGCGCCACTTCCAGACTGTCAGCACCTTTAATTAAGATGCCATTTTCTGCACCTTTTCCGGTTCCCACCATCACAGAAGTCGGCGTTGCTAAACCCAAAGCACAGGGACAAGCAATAATTAACACTCCCACCATTGTCATCAGGGCCATTGTGAGATTGCCCATCACGTCGAACCAGATAATGAAAGTAGCGATCGCGATCGCAATCACCACTGGCACAAACCACCCGGTTACTTGATCCGCCAATCGCTGAATGGGGGCTTTGGCACCTTGCGCTTGTTGCACTAGTCGGACAATTTGAGCCAAAACGGTATCTCGTCCAACTCTCGTCGCCCGAAACTGAAAACTGCCAGTTTTATTAATCGTCGCCCCAATCACTTCATCCCCCGCCTGTTTCTTCACGAGCAAGCTTTCACCCGTCACCATCGCTTCATCGACACTAGACGTACCTTCTACCACTTCCCCATCCACGGGGATTTGTTCGCCAGGACGCACTAAAACCACATCGCCAACTTGGACAGCTTCAACCGGAACATCGATTTCCTGTCCATTGCGGATCAAACGCGCCGTTTTCGCTTGCAAACCCATCAACTTGCGAATCGCTTCCGACGTTTGTCCCTTGGCGCGAGTTTCTAAAAACCGTCCTAGCAGAATTAAAGTAATTACAACCGCCGCTGTTTCGTAATAGACATCTGTAATTCCCTCCAAGAATCCTGGAAATACAGTCACAAACAGCGAGTAGAAATACGCCGCACCTGTACCCAGCGCAATCAGCGTATTCATATCAGCCGCGTGACGCTTCAAAGCTTTCCACGCACCTGTGAAAAAGGATTGACCGCACCAAAATAAAACCGGCGTTGTCAACACTAGCTGCACCCAAGAATTATGCAACCATGCCGGAATTAAAGGGATGTGCAACCCAGTCATTGCCGGGATTGACCCCACCACCAGCACAATACTAATCGCTGCGCCGAATACCACTTTCCGCGCCAAATCTTGCCGTTCCTGACGGCGGGTGGCTGCTTCGGTATCATCTTCTTTGCTTCCGAATTCTCGAACTGGCGCGGCTGTATATCCGGCGTCGGTGACAGCCTGCTGAATTTCCTCTAAACTCGTTTGCTGAGGCTCGTACTTAACAGTCGCCTGTTCCATGCCGAAGTTAACGTTACACTCGCTGACGCCTGGAACATGGCGAATCGCTTTTTCTATCGCACCGGCGCAAGCCGCACAACTCATTCCTTGTAACTTCAGAGAATGTGTTTCCATAACTTTCTCTAACTCGATGATTTTAGGTTAATCTCTCTAGTTAACTGGAGAGTCAAGGGGGTAGAGAAAAAATTTTGTGTGCCTATGTATCGCGACCAGCTAATTGCAGAATTAAAGCTTTGCATAGAGCCATTGTTACCTGGTTATCTAGCAATTTTTGATTTGGCTGATACGAAGCGGCGCAACCTTTACTTAGGTCACGAAGAAGTAGATAAAGATATTTTAGAATTCGATACTTTGTTAAAAGCTCATCTCGGTAAAGCTTTCAAACGAATTGGGGGCGATCGCTGGGTTGCTTTTGTTACTGAAAATCAACTCAACGTTTTCGATCGCTTAATTTTGGCATACCAAAAAGAAGTCCCTATCTCTGCTGGCTGGGAATGTAGAGCGATCGCTCCTAACAGCACTTTAGTTCATATTGAGGAGAAAACCGATGTCTTGATAAGTCGCGCTGTCCGATGTGGCTACTTAAATATCCAAGACATCAATGACGTAGCGGCTAGGGTAAATGATTTACTAGAAAAAATATGGCGTTTACCTGTTAATTCCGCAACTTCACTAGAGCAGGAATTAACATTTAATGAACCAAAATGGAAGTGTATCATTGGCAATTTACCTAGCACTGCGTACTGTCCCTTCTGCAAAAGCACAGAGTTTGAATGGCTAGAAGGTACTGATGACACTGCTTACGGAATTTGTAAGGGTTGTCGCGCCGAAGCGGATTTTGTATACGGCTGAATATCGCACTCTTAAATGGTTTGTGAAGGCGAGATACCCGACTTCTCTCTCGAAGTTTGGGATTTGAAGGGCTGGCTAACTAATCAAAGAAAATCGCCTTATTCGTAGCTATTTGTTGAAATTCGCTTTTCTTCGATAAACTGAAGCCAAAAAGCCGCAGCGATGCCCCAAATTGCATTAAAAAATAATACAAACAGTGGAGTTAAAACTCCCAATTTCAACCCTAGCAGCCCTTGATTCGCTTTCACCGAAAATACAATCAGTAATTGAGCCAGTGTCGGCGCAAGACTATAGACAATTCCTCGCAAGACAATCCCTCGCAACCAAGAGGGGTAACGCAGAAAAGGCAAGACAAAGAGAAATCCCCATAAACCGCCCCAAACGATGCGAGGATACAGCCAATCTGGGGTCAAAGCTGGCGCAATTTTCACCCCCAAGGCAGCAGTGATGCCCAGAACTCCAAACAGCCAAACAGCAAGACTATTTGCCAGTCCTCCCAAAGCGCCAGCGGCGAAGACGAGTGTTAATTTTCTGCTCCACTGCTGCATCCAAATTTCCCCTAACCTTTGCGATAATCTTATCGCTAGGCGACAGGATATCCAGCGTTCGCGATCGCTTCCCTGACTTTGTCTGCTGGCTGTTGTGTTTCCACACTTACAAGCTTGGTTTTGGTATCAGCCTCTACCTTCGCGGTGGGGTCAAGAGTGGCAACTGCCTTAGAAATCGTGTCTACACAGGCAGAACAAGCCATGCTGGGAACTTTCAGTTGTAGTGTCATAGTGTAAATTCAGGATTATTGTTTCAATCGCTATTATAAAATCTCCAGTCAACTGGAGAGTCAAGTAAATGGATGTACAAACTGCTCAATTAATTGTGAATGGCATCGCCGTGGGTTGCATCATTGCGCTAGCGGCGATTGGTCTAACGCTGACTTATGGAATTTTGCGCCTTTCCAACTTTGCTCATGGCGATTTTATGACCTTGGGCGCGTATCTTACCTGGTTAGCGAATATCAGTGGGATAAATATTTGGCTGTCAATGATTCTAGGCGCGGGGGGAACGGTGGCGGCGATGCTACTGAGCGAACAGCTGCTCTGGAAACCAATGCGGGCACGCCGTGCCTCCCCTACCACCCTGATCATCATCTCGATTGGACTTGCCTTGTTTCTCCGCAATGGCATCATTTTCATTTGGGGAGGAGGCAACCAGCGCTACAATTTGCCAATTGCCTCCGCCCTCAACATCTTCGGCGTCAACGTAGCTTATTACCGGATCGTTGTCATGGTTTTAGCCGTCCTCGCAATGTTGGGGCTGCATTTCCTGTTGCAGAACACCAAAATCGGGAAGGCAATGAGAGCAGTTGCGGATGATATCGATCTGGCTCGCGTCTCAGGCATTAACGTTGAGCGCGTGGTGATTTGGACTTGGCTAATTACCGGCGTTTTTACGTCCCTGGGAGGAGCCATGTACGGGCTGATTACGGGCATACGCCCCAACATGGGCTGGTTTTTGATTTTGCCGATGTTTGCGTCGGTGATTCTCGGCGGGATAGGCAACCCCTACGGCGCGATCGCAGGTGCGTTGGTAATTGGTATCGCCCAAGAACTCAGCGTCCCCTTCCTGGGGTCTGAATACAAGCAGGGCGTTGCCCTCTTGATCATGGTCTTAATTCTGCTTGTCCGTCCCCAAGGCTTGTTCAAGGGCACCCTATAAAAGGATGAAGGATGAAGGATGAAGGATGAATCAACAGGCTATCCATCCTTCGCCCTTCCGCCTTCATCGTTGTCATTCGCCCTAACCTCAAAACTGTAGATTCAGTTTTCTTAGAGATGGATTACGGGTTGATGATGTGGAAATAAATCGCTGCAACCAGGAAGTTACCAGCTAAGAGGATCAGCGAAACGATAGTACGGAAAGGATAGGGAGGCTTACTCGTTTGGGTAAGAGAACCTTTTGGTTTCTTGGCTTGTGCAGTCATAAGCATTTGCTCCTAATTTTGGACTTTATCAAGAAATACCAAAGAGCTGTCACAATTAGCACGGCTCGATAGAAATATTTTCATTTACCGCAGTCTTCCTGAAAGCAGCGTAGACCTTGATAGGCGCTTTCCCGATGCACGATAAATGGAAAAATTCTTTTTTCCTCCCGTGGTTTCTTGACTTTAAACACTCTCTCCCGCGTGGTAGGAACTGCGGACGAGGGGACCGGAACGGACGTGAGCAAAGCCCATTTTCCGCGCGATCGCTCCCAGATGCTCAAATTCTTCTGGCGTCCAGTATTTTTGGACTGGTAGATGTTCTAGGGAAGGGCGCATATACTGACCGAGGGTAATGCGATCGCATCCAGCATCCCGCAAATCGGTCATCGCCTCAATCACTTCGGCTTCCGTTTCTCCGTGTCCCAGCATCAAGCCGGATTTCGTGGCAATTGTGGAGTCAAGTTCTTTCACAATCCGGAGAACATCAAGCGATCGCTCATACTGTGCCCCCCGTCGCACCCGTCCTTGCAGACGCTCCACCGTCTCAATATTGTGGTTATAACAAACGGGTGACGCTGCAACCACCGTTGCGACTCGTTGCCGTTGTTTCTCCACCGCATCCTTACCCCCCCAGAAATCTGGCGTCAACACCTCAATCAGCGTTTCCGAGTTCATCTGTCTTATCGCTGCCATCGTCGCCGCAAACCAACTCGCCCCCCCATCCGGCAAATCATCTCTCGCCACCGAAGTCAGCACCACGTAGTGCAAAGAAAGCAACTGCACCGCCTGAGCCACCTTTTGCGGTTCTTCCGGATCTAATGGCATCGGTGCGTGCCCTTTCTCCACTTGACAAAAAGCACAGGCACGGGTGCAAGTTTGCCCCATCAGCAGAAACGTTGCTGTCTTTTGGGTATAACACTCTCCCCGGTTCGGACAGCGCCCCTCTTCGCAAATCGTGTGAATTTGCCGCTGCTTAATAATTCGCTGCACCGTCGAAATGTCGCTTGCTTTCCCGATGGAGCGTCGCAACCAAGGCGGTAGCGCCTCAATTTCTGACCTCCACGCTTGTACATCAGGCTGAATTTGTCGAGCATTCGTTTCGGTAGGCAAATTCATGTTTTTTTCTGGGCTACCAGCTCAATGAGCATCCGTATAATACAGAACTTACGCAGCCAAACTCCTAAACTCAAGAGCTTACAACAATTTCCATAGCAACTCTCTATTGGATGCAGTACGGTTTAACCCCACCTCAGCCCCTCTCTGTTCGCGGATTTGAGTTTAATATTTCCCCTCTCTGTTCGCGGATTTGGTTCAATATTCTCCCCTCTCCGTGAAGGTTGAGGGGCTGGGGGTGAGGTTCCGATCGAGTGAGAACCACTATCTCGCCTGCTTTCCTGCGCTTTTGTCTATATAGCCAGTACAGGATAGCCAGTACAGGCACAACCCAAAAAAGCCCCTACGTTGTCGGGCAATGCGTCAGTCCTATGATACAAATCTTAAATCATTCGACTCTAACTCTGATTCTGCTTCTGCCTTAGTTTTTTTCCCTTTCAGGTCAGACCGGATTAATCTAGAATTAGGCACGCTGCTAGCTTTTTGGCTTTATGTTTTTGTATGTCAAGACGATCGAAGAGTGAGGATATCAGGCAAGCCATTGTGTTGCTGTATACCACGCACTCATGAGAATCCCCATTACGGCGCTAGCGTTGGTTTACCGTAATCGGGTATAGAAATCATAGTTCTGTAGCGCAGACACACTTGTACTACACATTCCAAATTATCCTGATTGGTATGAACGCGAGGCAGTTTTCTGCTAGCCGCTCATCTTGCTGAAATTAGCGGCAAGGCAGCAGTCGGCTCAAATCAACTTTAGTTTTTCTTTAAATTACCCCTAAGGAGTCAGTCGTGGCAGGTCACAAAATTCTGGTGATTGATGACAGTCGAGTGATCAGAAATACAGTACGAGATATGTTACCACCGGGTAACTTTGAAATTTTAGAAGCAAAAGACGGTCTGGAAGGCATGAATCTGATCTACCAGTCACACCCGAACTTGATTATGTTAGATTTTCTCTTGCCCAAAATGAGCGGGTGGGAGGTGTTTCAGCAGATTCAAAGTAAGCCCGAACTTCAGTCAATTCCTCTCGTTTTAATGTCTGGTCGGAAAGAAGAGGTGACAGAGAAAATCTCAGAACCTTTTGAATATTTTGAATTCATACCCAAGCCCTTTGACCAGAAGCAACTGATTGCCGCTATCAAGACAGCGATGGCAAAAGCAAGAAACCGCCCGGTGGTAGTACCGTCAGCACCGCCGGCAGTCGTCGCTAAGGATACAGTCCCACCAGACACAGGGGTTGCGTCAGCAGACATTCAGCAGTTAAATGCCAAGATTTCCAAGATGCAAGCTGAGATTGACGCCTTGAAGAAACAGGTGGCTCCAATGGCAGCGATACCTAGTGAGGTTGATGGCTTGAAAAAACAGCTAGCTCAAATTGTGACATTCATTAAACAAAAGCTGAAGTAATCGCTAGCATTTATAGAATACACCTCAGCATTTAGATCCTGTCCCCATTCAATCTTCCAGCTCATCTGACTCGTAATCGGGGCGTTCTTACGGTTGAGTTTCTTGTTTCATGGAATGTCCTCAGTCACCACTCCTAGGAGTTAGTTATGCCAAGTAACAAGATCCTGGTTATCGATGACAGCAGCACCAGTCGGAGTCTAGTCCGAAAGCTATTGCCCCAGAGTAACTTTGAAGTTCTCGAAGCAAAAGACTCTCAAGAAGGACTGAATTTAATCCGAAAAGAACGCCCCAATTTAATCGTGCTGGATTTCCTGTCATCTCAGCCTAGTAGCTGGGAAGTCTTTCAACAAATTCAAGTCTCTCCGGAACTCCAAAAGATTCCTTTAGTGGTGACATCAGGACGTAAAGAAGAAGTTACACACAAAATTCCAGAACCGTTTGAGTATTTTGAATTTGTTGCCAAGCCGTTGGAGCAGAAGACGCTGATTCAGGCGATGAAATCAGCAATGGCTAAGGCGAAACTGCCCCGGCGGCAAGCGGCTGCGGCTGTTACCCAAACAGCACCAGCCGCTAAAGGCACCCCAACGGCTCCCGACGTTCAGAAAGCGCGAGCGACTCAAAAAATCCTAATTGTTGATGATGCTAAAGTAATTCGGGCTTCATTGCCAGAAATGTTACCTCCGGGCAACTTTCAAGTTTTAGAAGCAAAAGATGGGGAAGAGGGACTTAATCTCATCCGTCAGGAGCATCCGAATGTCATTATTTTGGATTGGATTCTGCCTCGCATGAGCGGTTGGGAGGTTTTTGGGCAACTTCAAGCTTCGCCCGAACTCCAGATGATTCCTTTAGTGGTCATCTCTGGGCGGAAAGCGGAAGTGATGGAGAAACTTTCAGAACCGTTTGAGTATTTTGAATTCCTAGAGAAGCCCTTCAATGAGAAGCACTTAAATCAGGCAATCCAGTCGGCGATCGCTAAAGCCAAATTGCCACGCCCACAAGCTGGAACACCTTCTGCTCAGACAACCGCAGTCGTTGCTGACTCTACAGATGCATCTGCTGAAATTAAGGCATTAAATGAAAAAATGGCGGCAATGCAGGCTGAAATTAAGGGATTGAAGGAACAAGTTGCTGAAATTCCGGCACTGAAAAAACAATTGGCTCAGATGATGGCTTTCGTTAAGCAAAAGTTGAGTTAGAAGCCCTATTTAAGTGACTAGAATACCCAGATTATCTACTGGCTGCTAATGACTCATTGCTAATCTCCCTCTTGTGTCATTTTGAGAGAATTCTATGAATTTACGCTATTACAGCCTGCGAGAAATCAAGCTTTCACCCCAGTTTGACAGAAGCTGTTTACGGACGCACTGGCTTCCGTTATGGATGGAAGAAACAAAATTAAGATGCACCGAAAAAAACTACACTTTTATTGTGTCCTGACAGTTAAGACCAATCCCCCAATGGTGCTTTGTCGCCCGTACAGAAGCTTGGTTCTGGGTTGAGACGGTTATGACATTGGTGAAATGGTTGCTACCATTATCCCGTTTAGGAGACTGTATTCATCCGTCAACCCAGGTCAGGGCACACCTCCAATTGCTAGTATGACTCCGCATTCGTGAGGAAGCCTTTGATGATGAAAACACCAAAGTCCAAATCCCGTTGCCATCAACCAAGTACGAATGAAACTTCCGACTTAAGACTAATCAACCCAAATGCAGCGGGTATTGATATCGGTTCAGAATTTCACTGGGTGAGTGTACCAAAAGACCGAGCATCCGAGTGTGTAAGACGTTTTGGCTGTTACACTGCTGACTTGCATGCCCTTGCAGATTGGCTGGCTGAATGTAGAGTAGAAACTGTTGCAATGGAATCAACAGGGGTGTATTGGATTGCGTTATTTCAAATCTTGGAGACAAGAGGTTTTGAGGTCAAACTTGTCAACGCCCATCATGTCAAAACTTTACCTGGACGTAAAACTGATATTTTAGACTGTCAATGGCTGCAACAGTTACACAGTTATGGATTGTTGTCTGGTTCTTTTCGCCCGGAAGACCAAATTTGTGTTCTGCGGAGTTATATCCGCCACCGGGATACTCTTATCAAAAGTACTTGTGTTCATATTCAACGGATGCAAAAGGCTTTAACCCAGATGAATGTGCAACTGCATAAAGTTGTCAGCGATATCACTGGTACTACTGGGATGGCAATTATTCGAGCGATTGTTGCTGGAGAAAAAGACCCACAACTTTTGGCAGCTAAAAAGCATCACCGTGCTAAACGCTCTCTCAGCAGAAATTGCTGCTGCTTTAAATGGTGATTATCGCAGTGAGCATATTTTTGTACTTCAACAGGAACTACAACTTTACGATGTCTATCAAGCTCAGATAGCCGCTTGCGACCACCAAATACAGGAGTGCTTGGCTGAATTTAGCGACAAAGTTAATCTCGATGAATCTCCGCTTCCCCAACCAAAGCACCCCCGCAATAAACCTCAAGGCAATGAACCCGCTTTTGATTTACGTACCCATCTCTACCGAATTATTGGAGTGGATTTCACTGCCATTGATGGTCTTGGTATCCTTACCGTACAGACCATTATTTCTGAGGTTGGTTTAGATCCTACCCGATTCCCAACTGTGAAACACTTTACTTCCTGGCTTGGTCTTTGCCCTTGCAATCGCATCACTGGTGGTAAAGTTAAAAGTTCTCGAACTCGCTTGGTAGTTAACCCTGCTGCTAATGCTTTCCGAATGGCTGCACAAACAGCGGGCAAGAGCAATTCTGCCTTGGGCGCTTTTTATCGTCGCTTACGTTCTCGCCTGGGTACGCCCAAAGCTATCACTGCTACTGCTCATAAGTTGGCACGAATTTTCTACCGACTTTGGACAACAGGAGGTAACTATCAAGATATTGGCATGGATTATTATGAGCAACGTTACCAAGAACGAGTTATCAATAACCTCCAGAAAAAGGCTCTAGCTTTGGGTTTTGAGCTTGTTCCTCAGCCCAAAGCGAATACGGTTTCTTAGGAGAGGGATCTAGCGATTCTAGGCTTCTACTTGCTTAATCCAACTCTCTGCGCCCTTCTAAGGCTCGTGCTAGTGTCACCTCATCGGCATACTCTAAATCACCGCCCATCGGTAAACCAAAAGCAATCCGCGTCACCTTGGTAAACGGCTTTAGTAATTGACCGACATACAGGGTTGTTGTCTCACCTTCCACACTGGGACTAATTGCCAAAATCACTTCTTTAATTTTTTGCTGGCTGACTCGCCGCACGAGCGGTTGAATATTTAGTTGGTCGGGGCCAATTCCATCCATCGGCGAAATGATGCCCCCCAAGACGTGATACTTGCCGCTATACTCGCGAGTTTTTTCCAGCGCAATCACATCACGGGAATCTTCCACCACACAGAGCGTGCTGTTGTCGCGGTTAGAGTTACGGCAAATATCGCAGACAGGTTCAGCCGAGAGGTGAAAGCACACCTGACATAAACCCACTTGCTTTTTCGCCTCAACTAAAGCTTGAGCCAGTGTTTCTACTTCTTCGGGCGATCGCTTAATAATATGCAGTGCCAGACGTTGTGCAGTTTTCGGGCCAACTCCTGGCAACCGTTGTAGTTGCTCGATGAGACGAGCTAAGGGACGTGTGTAAACCGTTGTCCTATCTCCAATCTGTATGCTTCCATATTTATCCTAAACCCCCGATAGATTGGATTGATACAATCTGGCTCTATCTGAGTTTCCCAATAAAAAAGCGCCCCCTTGTGGGAGGCGCTTTTGATGTAGAGACGCGATATATCTTGTCTCTAGCGATTAGCCATTGATGCTGGGAGCCATCAGAGCCACTGGGGTGGACTCACCTGCTGCCAAGTCGAGGGGGAAGTTGTGAGCGTTGCGCTCGTGCATCACTTCCATACCCAGGTTGGCGCGGTTGATCACGTCTGCCCAAGTGTTGATGACCCGACCTTGGCTGTCAATCACTGACTGGTTGAAGTTGAAACCATTCAGGTTGAATGCCATCGTGCTGATTCCCAAAGAGGTGAACCAGATGCCGACGACGGGCCATGCACCTAACAAGAAGTGCAAGGAACGGCTGTTGTTGAAGGAAGCGTATTGGAAGATTAACCGACCGAAGTAGCCGTGGGCTGCCACGATGTTGTAGGTTTCTTCTTCTTGTCCGAATTTGTAACCGTAGTTCTGAGATTCGGTTTCGGTGGTTTCACGCACTAAGGAGGAAGTCACCAAAGAACCGTGCATGGCGGAGAACAGGGCACCCCCGAAGACACCGGCTACACCGAGTTGGTGGAAGGGGTGCATCAGGATGTTGTGCTCGGCTTGGAACACGATCATGAAGTTGAAGGTTCCGGAGATCCCTAGGGGCATCCCGTCTGAGAATGAACCTTG
>NZ_JACJOQ010000373.1:0-4775 GCF_014695635.1 Coleofasciculus sp. FACHB-712
AACCAACCCAATTGGATAGACAAATGTGGCGGTTTTCTTTCTCCTCAGAGATAACGCCTCGCTGGATAATAAGCTTAGGAGGCGAAAAACGTCATGAAACTCACAATACTGGTTGCCGCCGCTTTATCGGTGCCGCTATGGCTGGCGACGCCCATACAAGCGGCAAATATGGGGCACGTCAAACGATTGCTGGAAACGAAAGAATGCGTAGGGTGCGACCTTTCCGGTGCTGATTTAAGCGGTGCCGACTTGAGAGAAGCGAACCTGCAACGGGCTAACTTAAGGAAAGCCAACCTAACCGGAGCCAATCTGGCTGGTGCTAACTTATACGTAGCGGACTTAGATCGCGCCCAGCTCAGAAACGCTAACTTACAAAATGCCATCCTAAGATTTACGCGCTTAACGGATGCCAACTTAGAAGGTGCTGACCTGCAAAAAGCGACTTTGAGATTTGCAAACTTGACAGGTGCCAAGCTGAAAAATGCCAACTTGCTTGGGGCTGACTTAAACAGTGCTAATTTATACCAGACAGATATCCGATGAAGGATTCTGCCTGGTATCGTTATCCCCGATCATCCAGGTGCATTTGGAATTAAACGCGATCGCCTCTTTTAACTGCCGCACATCACCTGGCGCATAGTTCGCATATTCACAGGCAGTTCTAGCTGCATTGCCTGTTCGATGAAAATTGACGGCACTGGGATATTGGGCGTTGCTTTTACTGTATAGGTGAGCAAAGTGCCATTCTCGTAATCTTGCAAACTTAAGTCAGCACAGAAATCGGTAAAAGTACCTTTTTCCAAGCGAAAATGAATTTCCTGCTGCACGATCTCAGACACACTCAGATAAGCCTCAACCTGAAGACTGAGAAACAGGAAAGTTTTCGTGGCAACTTGGTAAACACTCTTGGAACTCGTCCCTTCCGGTAAGCCAACAGGCGAGGAGACGTTGGAGTGCAGTACCTCAGAGTGAGTAACATCTGGGAAATATTGCACCCAACGGGGATAGTCTGTCACTTGTTGCCAAACGCGCGATCGCTCGATTGGCAAATACATTTGGGCAGTAACAGCACCCCCCCAAGTAGAACGCAATTGCGTTTCTATCAAAATCTCACCTTGCAAAAGCGCCGTTGAGTATCTCTTGCTCAGCGACAAGTCTGAGGCGGCATCCATCGAGTCCGACGGAAAAAGTATACTCATACTGACTCAGCTACTCCTCAATCAATAGTAATTCGATGTCAAGCTAACACAGGTTGTCTCGGACGTGGAAGGCAAGGTATGTTGGCTAATCTCCTAATTTGATCCTACATCGCTGTTTCAGCAACTCAGTATGTAACAATGATGACCATAATTCCTCAAGCATGTCAGGAGCCAAGGAACGTGAGTTGCTCTCCCAACCCAGGCACCGCAATTTTGTTGTATCGCTGGCATTGCTTTAGTGATTACAGCGATCATCGTGGTGCTGAAAGGAGCGGGCGTTCTGAAGCAGCTTCCTGACTACGTCATCTGGGCGTTAGTTCTCTTTACCTTGGTTGCTGGTATCCTCGGCGGCATTTGCAGCTTGGGCGGACGTAGCCGATGGCAATATTCTGTTTTAACCATTTATTTGGTCGAGTCTGTGAGCCAAACTCCTAACCCTGAAACTCTGATTTCTTCCATTTTTGCCAGTGTTGTAGGGCTGACAATTGCGGTGTATCTGTTGCGAGGATTTGGAATTCTCACGTTCATCCCTGGCGGCGTTATCTGGATATTAATTTTGCTTTCAATTGCGAGTGGGATTACTTACGGCGTTCAGCGCACTCGCCGATAATTGCTTTCTTTTTCAAAGTTTGTTAAGTCATTTAGTATCTTTAAATACATTTAATATCAACCTTCGGGGCGATTCGCTGGAATTGTCATGTTCGCTATTCTCCAAGAGAAATTAACAAAAATTAAAAAACAAATTTCAGGAGAAGTGAATGACCGCGACAAACCCAACTACACAGCCAAGTGTTTCCACAGTAGAACGCAGTATCTCAGCCGTTTTCAAAGAACGCGAACAAATTGAGAAAGTGATTCACCGCTTGCTCGATCGGGGGATTTCCCGCGACGATATTTCAGTAATCGGCAAAAACTTTCATTCCGAAACTCGCATCGCTGGATTCATCACCAAAAAAGATGTGATTTTAGGCGGGCTAAGAAGCGGCGGCATCTTTGGTTCCTTGTTTGGTTCAGCCCTTGGCTTGCTGACTGGTGTGGGAGTGCTGTTCATTCCTTTTGTGGGTTCAGTCGTCGCGGCAGGACCCATTGGTGCGGCGTTGCTGGGTGCAGCAAGTGGTGCTTTAGCGGGTGCAGCGGGCGCTGGTTTAGTCTCTGCTTTGGTCGCTTTGGGAATGCCAGAAGACAAAGCTGCCATTTATCAAACTCGCGTCGAAACCGGAGATTTTCTGGTAGTTGTAGAAGTCTCTGCTAATCAATCCGGTGAAATTCAGCTGCTGCTAGAAAGTGCTGGTGGCGAAGAAGTGCATACCAGCGAAACCACATTACCCCGCAAACGCGCTGGGAAACTGGAAAGTCCTAGCGATTTGTCCCCGGAAGTTCGTTCTCACCTCTCAGAGGATGCTCAAAGGACATTTATCGCCAATTACAACAAAGCGCTAGAAGACTCTGGCAATGAATCCAAAGCTGACCATCATGCCTGGGATGTTGTTTCTGAACAATTTGAACAAGATGAACACGGCTTTTGGTCGAAGGCTAAAGCAAAGTTTTAGCAACTGGGCGGTTGAAAGTGCGTCTACAAGAGAATTAACCTGCTGGCGTGGGTTTCAAAACTTTTGATTCGGCTTAAGGCAAGTGCGATTCAGCGATAGTCCTTGGCTCAAAACTTAAGTTTCTCGAACATGAACAATGGGTTGTGCAAAAGCCGGTGTAACTTCGATTACGTCGGCTTTTAGTATTATGTATAGGCAAATGTTAAGGAGCGATAATGAAGAAGTATATATGTACAGTTTGCAACTACATCTACGACCCACAAGAGGGAGACCCAGATAGCAGTATCGCACCGGGTACGGCATTTGAAGATATCCCAGACGACTGGGTATGTCCTACGTGTGGAGCCACAAAAGGGGATTTTGAACCATACGACGGGTAGGGAGATGATATCGCATCTGTACGGAAAATATTCCGTGAAATCGGCAATAGCTTGATTGTGCAACCTTTAAAAGTAGTAGTGATTGGCGGTGGGGCAGCGGGGTTTTTTGGTGCAATTACCTGTGCCGAAACTTATCCCCAGGCGCAAGTAATTTTGTTAGAAGCAGGACGACAACCCTTATCTAAAGTTCGGATTTCTGGCGGCGGGCGATGCAATGTTACTCATGCTTGCTTTGACCCGGCTGGTTTAGTGCAATATTACCCCAGAGGCGGGAAAGCACTTCGGGGGGCTTTTAGTCGTTTCCAAGCTAAAGATACAGTCGTTTGGTTTAGCGATCGCGGCGTCCAATTGAAAACTGAACCGGATGGACGGATGTTTCCAATTACAGATAGTTCCGAAACTATTGTGGATTGTCTGTTTGAGGCAGCAAGGGCATCTGGAGTGCAGATTCGCAGGGGAACACCTGTTGATAAGATTTTCCGGCAAGTGACTTCATTGAATCAACCACTCGACACCGGCTTTGAGATCCAGTTGAAGTCAGGAGAGATCCTCAAGTGCGATCGCATTCTCCTCGCTACCGGCAGCAATCCCCAAGGCTACCGCTGGGCAAAAACTTTAGGACACACGATTGAACCACCCGTTCCCTCTCTATTCACCTTTACGATTTCCGACCCCCGGTTGCAAGATTTAGCCGGAGTCAGCGTGGAAAGTGCGCGGCTGCGTTTAGGTGTCGGTAAAACTCAGTTAGAACAAATCGGGCCATTACTGATTACCCACTGGGGTTTGAGTGGCCCTGCTGCCTTGAAACTGTCTGCTTGGGCGGCTAGAATGCTGCACGATTGCAATTATCGAACAACGTTGCAAATTAATTGGCTACCCCAGTACAACCCGGAAAAGCTGCGGGAAATGCTTTTGGCGGTCAAGTCCCAATTGCCCCAACGCGCCATTTCTACCAGTTGTCCGCTGCCCTTACCTCGACGCCTCTGGCAGAGTTTAATTGCTGCTGTGGGGATTAGTGGGGAACAGCGTTGGGCGGAATTATCTAATAAAGTTCTCAATCAGCTAATTCAAGAACTTTCCGAGGGTAAGTACCAAATTCAGGGGAAGGGTGTCTTTAAGGAAGAATTCGTTACCTGTGGCGGCGTCAACTTAAAGGAAGTGAACTTTAAGACAATGGAAAGCCGCATCTGTCCGGGACTTTACTTTGCCGGAGAAATCCTCGATATTGACGGCGTCACGGGTGGCTTTAACTTTCAGAGTGCCTGGACGACTGCTTACTTAGCGGGTCAGGCAATGGGCAATGAAGAAATTAAAAATTAAAAATTAAAAATTAAAAACCCAAAAATTTAATTTTTAATTGTGTCTTGGCGGTGCGAATACTTGATGAATCTCTTGTATAGCTGCCAATTCATTTACAGTTGTCCATGAATATGCCGATGAAATTTCACGAAATTGTCGAAAAACTGGGTACTACTGCCGCCTGCAATAGTTTGACCTCAAATACAGATTGCAACCCGGAAATTACGGGAGTAGCACCCGTCGATGAGGCTGCCATTGGCACACTCAGCTACATAGAGGGCGCGAAATTTGCGGCTTTTGTGGGAAAAACCTTTGCCAGTGCCTTAATTTTACCGCCGGATGAAAAG
>NZ_JACJOQ010000374.1:0-7569 GCF_014695635.1 Coleofasciculus sp. FACHB-712
CGGGAATTTTTGCCCCGGCTTTCTTGAGTGCTGGGGCAAAATAGTCGCGGTTCCAGCTAGTCAAATACTTTTGCCAGTCCAGCTTACCGTGAGCGATCGCATCCAATTCCCGCTCCATCTTTGCCGTGAAATCTGCACGAATCAGCTCAGGCAACACCCGACCCAAAAACTCATCAACTTCCATCCCTAGCTGGGTCGGAACGAGCAACGCCTTCTTCAGAACCACATACTCCCGCTCTTTCAAAGTCTTTACCGTCGGAGCATAGGTGCTAGGACGCCCAATCCCCTGTTTCTCCATCACCTGAATCAACTTAGACTCAGAATAGCGGGGTGGTGGCATTGTCTGCTTCTGATCGGCACCCGCTTGGGTACAGGTCAGAGGTTGCCCTTCTTTCAGGGTCGGCAACACTTGATCTGAACCAATATCTCGCCAGTAGCGCAGATAGCCCTCAAACTGTAGCACCTGACCCAAAGCTTGCCAAGTGACGCTACCAGATTTCGTGACAATTTTCGTCTTCAGGAGTCGCGCTGGTTGACAGAGAGAAGCGATCGCGCGTCGCCATATCAAATCATACAATCCAGCTTCTTCGGGTGTTAACTCTGCTTTAATGACGGATGGTAGCCGGGTAATCTCTGTCGGTCGAATTGCCTCGTGCGCCTCCTGGGACAGCGCTGCACTTTTACGAACAGTCGTCTTTTGGGGGACATTCTCTGGGTCATTTTGCTCCAGATACTTTCGCACCGAAGCGCAAAACTCCTCAGATAAAGTTGGGCTATCTGTACGCATATAGGTGATGTATCCTTGTTCGTACAGCTTTTGCGCCACTTGCATTGTTTTCTCTGGATTCAGCTTTAGACGCGCTCCTGCTGCCTGCTGAAGGGAACTGGTAGTAAATGCGGCGGGTGGTTTTTTGAAACTCACTTTACCTTGGGTGCTGACTACCTGATGAGGATGACTCTTCGCCGTCGCTACCAGTTGATCCGCTTGAGTTTGTGTTGTCACTCTGGTTCCTTCAGCAGCTTTTTTGCTGTCAGGAGACTCAGAATCATCGGTTTCCTCTACTTCAGGCTCATCGGAACGATTCACTTGTCCGGCATAAAAGGCTCGAAAACCCTCGGCGTAGTCAACGTAAACAGACCAGTAATCTTCAGGGACAAAGGCTGTAATCGCTCTCTCGCGATCGCATAATAGGTGCAAGGTTGCGCTTTGAACCCGACCGACTGACTTGGCTCCGTTTTTGAGCGACCAAACGAGAGGGGAGCCTCTGAAGCCAACTAGCTTGTCGAGACACGTCCTCAGAAGAGCTGCATCTACTAAGTTCTGGTCGAGGGGACGGGGTTTGCTCACTGCTTTTTTAATCGCAGTTTCTGTAATCTCGCTCGTCACTACGCGCCGGGGATTTTTTACCTTGAGTTCTCGTGCGAGATGCCAAGAAATTACCTCCCCTTCCCGGTCTGGGTCTGTTGCAAATATAACTTCGGTTGCTGATTTGACGGCTTGTTTTAATTCTGTGAGAACCTTTTTGCCTCGGTCGCCACGGGGGACAAATCGACAAGTAACGCGATCGCCTGATAGGTCAAATCCCAGTGCATCTTCCCCGTCTTTAGCCAGCTCAACGACGTGACCCATGCTTGCCATCACTCGGTAGCCAGAACCAAGGCTTTTCTGCCATTTCTGCCGTTTGCCAGGACTTTCAATTAAAACAAGTTTCATACTCTGTCCTCCAAAAATTTTTAATTCTTGCTTTAAGAAGGATGACTTAGCTAGGCATTTTAGGGTATAAGCTACTTGCTGCATGAACTCAGGTAAATGACATCACCTCCCCCCGATCCACGTTCCTCTCGGCTTGGCTTTGATGAGTTGATTGGCATTGTTGTTGCCTTCGGCGTGATTGGCACGATTTTCTTCTGGTCAATTGGTAGAAGGGAGCCAGGGTTGAATTTGACCGGATTGCCGACTCCTGACGCCACGGCGAGTCCAAAGCCAGCAGCGCCGCTACCAACAACGGTGATACCCGGAGAATCGCCCACCCAGCAAACGGTTCCGGCACCTTCTGCTTCACCGAGCGACCCAAACTCAACGCTACTCATACCGGACGATCCAAACACGGTATCGGGAAGCGTCCCGATTATTCCCGTACCCGTACCCGCGCCTTCCGCCCCAGCGCCGTCAGTCGCCCCCGCCACAGTACCCGCGCCTTCTGCGCCAGCGGCGGTTGTTCCCGTACCAGCCCCCACAGCTTCTGCCCCAGCTAAACCAATCGACTTTTCCGATGTGCCCGATAATTACTGGGCGCGTCCTTACATTCAAGCGCTAGTTGAACGCAACATCCTCGCGGGTTTCACCGATGGCACTTTTCGCCCCGATCAACCGATCACGAGAGCAGAATTTACGGCTCCGTTGCGAAAAGCTTTTGGTCAAAAACCGGCTCAGAATGCTTTGAATTTTAAAGATGTCCCCTCTGGGTACTGGGCTGAAGCTGGAATCAAGCAAGCTGTGGCAACGGGTTTTTTGAAAGGATATCCGGGAAATCGGTTTCTCCCAAACCAAGAAATTCCGAGAGCGCAAGTTTTGGTTGCGCTTGCTAGCGGCTTAGGGCTGAAACCACCGTCCAATCCGGCTCAAGCTTTGCAGACTTATCAAGACGCCAAGGAGATTCCTAAGTACGCGACCCAAGGTGTCGCAGCGTCTACAGCAGCCGGTCTTGTGATTAACTATCCGAATCAAAACTTGCTCAAACCGAATCAAGCGGCGACTCGTGCTGAGGTAGCTGCTGCAATTTATCAAGCTCTAGTACAAGCCGGACAAGCACAACCCATTTCCTCTCCAGCCGCTGTGCAGCCACAATGAGGGAACCATCGGAGGGGCATGGCATTGTTCGTTTGAGCGAAGCGTTTGGCGACACGGATCAAATTCGGTTTTGGAAGTTGCGATCGCCTTTATACCCGGATAGCTCGGCGAGTTCTTCTAAAGAAAGCAGACCTGAGTAACGCCGCCCCTTAATTTCCCAAGTGGGAAAGCCTTTGATTTTTGCCTTCGTGCAGAGGTCTGGACGCGGATTTTTACCGCCCGCATCGCACTCGATGTAGTTTATATAGCCAAGCGCCTCTTTTGGAAACAGTTCTTTCTGTTTTGTGCAGAAAGGGCACCAATATGCGCCGTAAAATTTGGCTTTGGTGCGCTTCAAGTGGCGTGCTAAACCCACTTCTGCTGTAGTAGCGGCGCGATTCGAGGATTTGGTTGGCTGGAGTGCTGATTCTGTATATGGATCGGATGAACAGCCAGGGATTAATGCCAGTAGAGCGATCGCTGTAGTGCGGATGATAACCGCGCTAAGGTCAAATCTTTGAACTTGCATAGCTCTCAGTTGGGTAGATGTTCGGCAATCAGCAAAGTTTACCTTTTGTTTTCATACCATTTTGCTTTACTGTTGCCCAATCTAAATTTCTGAACTATCGATAAATAGAGACGCAATAAATCGCGTCTCTACAATCTAAACTCAAAATCTTAACTCAAAAAACTCCTCAGCCTTAGCGACCATCAACTGACCAGTGGGGCGGGTCATTTGCTAGCTTAAATACGCCATAAGATGCACCCACACTATAGAGAGCCGTATTGTTGGCACCATTCGTGGGAGCGCCAATATTCACCAGGGTGCCATCTCTCTTTTTTATTTTTAGAATTCCTTCCCAGGTAATGTTCCAATCGATGGCTAGCCTTTCAGTATGGCGAGATTTTAGAGCCACCGGATTCCCGCCAATGCCGAATTCATCTACCATCAGTTGTGCGGCTTGTACAGCTACAGCGTTCGTATAATGTACCCATTCAATGTCAACTCCCGCCATATTTGGTACATTTTCTGCTCTGATTTCTCCTCGACTAATCCGAGCCGAATAGTGCATCATATAAGCTCTTTGGGGAGGTCGATAGGTCGCGGCAATAATAGTTTGGGCACCCGCATCAACTAAAGCTTTTTGAAAAGCTGCTACTTTTTCTCGGAAAGGTGAAGCTAAATCAGAAATCGAGCGGCTAGTCGGAAAGTTGTCATACCAATGCGGTCCACTCAAGCGAAATCGAATTCTTTTGGCATAGGCGTTGAGGATATCCATTGCTGGGATAAAATCTGCGCCTAATTTCTGCTTAGTCGTTGCAGAAAGTAGATTTTCCAATTCATCACGCAAGCGCACATCTCTTTGGAGATAAGCTTGGGCTAACCCTTGGCTACTTCTAGCTCCAAAGTCTCCATCTACGGTTAAGTCGGGAACCAATATAGTATTCAAAGACTTTTGTAAATCTTTAACCTCTGCCTCGCCAAAGCGCAGATAAGCAAGCAACATTGCTGCCGTAAGATTGGGAACTTTATAAAGAAAACCGTCGCTCAAAGCTTTGGTGTAGGTGGTATTATCCACAACTCCATTAACCGGCAAGTTATTCCTTTGCTGATAACTACGGGTAGCTGTATCGCTAATCTTGCCAAAGTCTCCATCAACGGTTCCTATCGGATAACCAGCCTCTTTTAAAAAGCTTTGCCAAGCACTGACTGCTGCTCCATTAGAGCCGATTTTGAGTGTGGGTAATTTCAGCGCACTGATATTAAAAGCCATAGATTCCACCTGAATTCAATATTGCTAACTTTTCTGTTAACTAGCAAAAAAAAAAGCCATCGAGCAAGTCTAGCTTTTGTGCTATTTTAACGCTACAAAAGAACGCAGCAGATGAGAGTTACACTGCTTGTGCGATACACTTGCATTTTATAACTTAATGCTTAATAAATTTCGATGATATAATTTTAGTTATTATTTCCGTCATATGTCTATCTTCCTATTTAATTCCAATAAGGTAATTATTGGAAAATACCTTATACCTGAAATCAATCCTCCAACTTATAATAATTAATAGTTAATTAATTATCTGGTTTTTCTATTAAATTAAATTTTCTTGAACTTGAGGTAGCTTTTATAGTAAAACCTCTAGCTAATCTTCTGTCCAGTTTTCAAATAAAAGATTTAAATATTGTTACAAATTGCTACAATATTTAATTGAATCTTATCGTCTTAGAGATTCTATCGGCTAATTTGAAACCGCTGCTGATTTAACACAAATTCCGGATTTTATCTCATCGGTTGTGGAGCATCTGGTAACGAATGTTCGCTTTTTTTAATAAGGAGACTTTATGGCAGACTCTGGAAATCGGATGCGCGATCGCACGCCAGACGATGTAATTATTCAGGCACAGGCGCGAAAACCCATTACAGATCCCAGCCTGGGTATTGCCGTTGAAGTGAGTAGACAAGGAACTCCTAAGCATCGGCTGGTCACGATTGGGGACTCTCTCTCTCACGGCTTTCAAAGTGGGGCAATCTTCAATACTAGCCTCTCCTATCCGATGATGATTGCCAAGGAAATGGGCTGGTCTAACCAGATGCGTTATCCCACCTACGACGGCCCAGGAGATGGATTTCCGCTGAACCTAGAACATCTGGCTCGACAACTCGATCGGGAGTTTGGTGATATCAACTGGTTGGATTTCGCCCCAGCGCTGTTGTTTATCCGCCACTACATGGACGATGTAGAGGATTATTGGGAACGTGACGCAGGCTCCCGCTTCGCCATTCAACGCGGGATTAATCACAACCTGGCAGTCTATGGCTGGGATTTGCGGAATACCCTGTCGCGCACTGCGGACATTTGCCTAGACATCATTCGGAAAAATCCCCCCAAAGACGATTATCTCCGGCAGGTTGTCGAGTATCATAACGAACGCGCTGCCATCCGAGTTTTGAATTCGGCACGAGATGCACAAGGCAACGCGCTGACGCCACTACAAGCGGCGGCAGCACTGGGCGCTGAGGGAACACCAGAAAGCGGTGAAGACGGCATTGAAACGCTGCTTGTTGTCATCGGTGGCAATAATGCGCTGGGTAGTATTCTGACATTCAAGGCGGCCTGGACCAAAGAAGGCTATGACGATATGGCTGTCAACGATCGCTATACTGTCTGGCGTCCGATTCACTTTAAGGCTGAACTGGACAAGCTGGTTGAGGAAGTTAAGCAAATCCGTGCTCGCCATGTAATCTTGGCAACGGTTCCTCACGTCACGATCGTTCCTTTTGCCCGTGGTATCAACAAAAATAAAGAGGGGAATAAAGCTAATCCGGGATCTCGATACTTCCCTTACTACTCCTTGCCTTGGCTTACCGAAGAAGAATTCGATCCGGATAAGCACCCGTACCTGACAGAGGAGGAGGCACGAGCAATCGATAGTGCCATCGACCAGTACAACGACTATATAACCGATGCGGTGCGTCAGGCTCGACAGGAAGGCAGAGATTGGTATCTGTTTGAAATGGCTGGCTTGTTGGATCGCTTGGCATCCAGGCGCTATATTCAAGACCCCGAAGCCAGACCGACTTGGTGGGATGAAGTGGGTGGTCAGTACGAGTTGCCACCTGAGCTTCAGGCACTTTCACCTGTACCAGATTCCCGCTTTTTTAAATCTGATGCAACAGGTCGCACTCAAGGCGGCTTATTCTCTTTGGATGGTATTCATCCCACTACCATTGGCTATGGCATCATGGCGCAGGAGTTGATTGAGATTATGCACAAGAAGGCGGGGGTCAAGTTTTATGAAAGCGATGGGAAAACCGAGCGGACTGGTGACATCAGAGTTGATTTTAATCGCTTGATTGCCCTAGATACGCTGATTTCTAACCCACCGCGATCGCTCTCTAATGCTCAGAGTTTAATCGGTTTGATTGATAAGAACTTTAATATCTTCAGCGGGATGCTCAGGGCGAGTTACTAAAAGCAATCTGAGGTCGGGGTGGGCTTAGGCGTCCCATCCCCAAGGTTCCTGCTTAAGATCGAAAGTAGGAACCTTTAATCTCTCTGGGCATGAAACGCATTGTTCTAATTGCTGGCTTTGAATCATTCAACGCTGACTTGTACCGGAAGGCAGCTCATTTGGCTCAGGCTAGGTGTCCGGAGTTGGATATTCGGGTGTTTAGCGATCGCGCCCTCACGACGGAACCAGACGCCGTAGAAGCCGCACTCCAAGGAGCAGATGTCTTTTTCGGCAGTCTGCTATTTGATTACGACCAAGTCATGTGGTTGTGCCAAAGGGTGCAAAATATTCCGATTCGCCTCGTTTTCGAGTCAGCCTTGGAATTGATGAGCCTCACTCAGATAGGCGCGTTCAAAATTGGCGACAAACCCAAGGGGATGCCCAAGCCAGTTAAATTTATTCTCGACAAATTCAGCAACGGGCGAGAAGAAGACAAACTTGCCGGTTATATTAGCTTTTTGAAAGTTGGGCCAAAGTTATTAAAATTTGTGCCAGTGCAGAAAGTGCAAGACTTACGCAACTGGCTAATTATTTACGGTTATTGGAACGCTGGTGGAACAGAAAATGTCGCGTCGATGTTCTGGACGCTGGCAGAGAAATATTTGCAGTTAAAGGTAGGAGAAATTCCGCCGCCAGTTGAAACTCCAAATATGGGATTGCTGCATCCCGATTATCAAGGCTTTTTTGAATCTCCAAGGGCATATTTGGAATGGTATCGACAGCT
>NZ_JACJOQ010000375.1:0-3082 GCF_014695635.1 Coleofasciculus sp. FACHB-712
TACCAGCTATTAGTGGATGGTTTGGCGCAGATTGCCCCGACTGTTAGCACTTTCTTTGATGGTGCTGAAAGTGTTTTGGTAATGGATGCCGATCCCAATATCAAGCGCAATCGGTTGAATATCCTGGGTTTGCTTCGGAATCATGCCCGTGTGTTGGCTGATTTTGGGGCGATTGTAAAGAGTTAGTCGGCGGTTAGGAAGGTTTGATTTTGGGAATTTTCTTGCTGAGCAAGCAGAAATTAGGAAGAAAAAAACCGCGAAGGCGCACTAGCGGAGCCATGTGCTCTCTTCGCTATAAAGAGCGAAGGAAGAATCAGGAAGGAGGCGATTGGTGGGATATGAGTTTTTAAATACCGTTATCGCGATATGATACAGGATTGCTAAACTAGGGACTTTGCACTGCCATTGAGTTTATGCCCATCGCTCATATTATCGGTCTGGGAAAATCGGGAATTGCCGCTGCACGGTTGTTAAAACGGGACGGTTGGGCGGTGACGATTAGCGATCGCAACTCTTCCGAAAATCTCCGCCAAGAACAACAACAGCTTGCCAACGAGGGCATTGACGTGAAGTTGGGCTATTCCTTGGAACTCAACGGTTCCGATTTGCCCCAGATGATTGTCGTCAGTCCCGGCGTTCCTTGGGATGCACCGATATTAATAGAAGCGAGGAAGCTGGGTATCGAGACAATTGGAGAAATAGAACTCGCGTGGCGATATCTCCAATCTTGTCCTTGGGTAGGTATTACTGGTACTAACGGCAAAACCACCACCACAGCTTTAGTGGCTGCGATTTTTCAAGCGGCTAATTTCCATGCTCCCGCCTGCGGCAATATCGGCTATGCTGCTGGGGAACTGGCGTTGGCGGAAAAGCCCCCAGATTGGGTAATTGCAGAACTTAGCAGTTATCAAATCGAGTCCTCTGCTACAGTTGCTCCGAAAATCGGGGTTTGGACAACCTTCACGCCGGATCACCTCAGCCGTCATAAAACCCTAGAAAACTACTACAACATTAAGGCACAGCTACTGAGTCAGTCTCAGCAGCAAGTGTTGAATGGAGACGATCCCGAACTGCGAAAGACTGCACGCGATCGCTTTCCCAATGCTTACTGGACAAGCGTGAATAAAGCCGATTTAATTGGGGAGAAAGGTTTCTACATCGAAGACGGTTGGGTTGTAGAGACGCAAATGGAATCTCCACAAGCTGAAAAACAAGGTGAAAAAATCGTGCAAGCATCGGCGTTGCGGATGGTGGGAGAACACAATCTGCAAAATCTGCTGATGGCGGTAGCGGCGGCGAGACTGGCAGGAATTGAGAAAGAGGCGATCCAAGAAGCGATCGCAAACTTCCCCGGCGTTCCCCATCGCCTGGAACACATCTGCACGCTGGCGGGGATTGACTTTATCAACGACAGCAAAGCCACCAACTACGACGCCGCCCAAGTTGGATTAGCTTCCGTTAACAGTCCCGCGATTTTAATTGCTGGTGGTGAAGCCAAAGCGGGTGATGACACCAGTTGGCTAGAGACGATTCAAACCAAAGCCACCGCCGTATTACTCATCGGTGACGCCGCCACTGTTTTTTCCCAGCGACTACAAGACGTTGGCTATTCCAGTTACGAAATTGTACAAACGATGGAGAAGGCTGTCTCTAGAGCGGCTGAATTAGCTCAAGCTCATGGCGCTAAAGTTGTCTTACTTTCTCCAGCCTGTGCCAGTTTCGATCAATACCAAAATTTTGAGCAACGCGGCGACCATTTCCGCCAACTTTGCCTTGAGTTATTGTAGCAATTAGAACTGTAGCATTTAGAACTGTAGCAATTAAACGAGTTCAGCTGTCAATTCTTGAATATATAGCTGATTGCAAGGGATTGTATCCGCTAGACTTGCATCGAATATCATACCCGTATGAATTTCTAGCTGAGCATCCGGTAACGCTTCAAAGAAAAAACGTTCTTTTGGAAAAACAATCCGCTCAAAGTACCAATTTGGGATATTCGCAATCCGAGCGATCTGAATTTGGCTGGTGGAATTGATATAACAGCAGAGAATTCTATCAGACGAATTTGGAGGAAGAGAATCAAGTATCTGAGTCATAACTATCCTACTTCTGTAAGGCTGATGATGAATGAATCTGGCTTTGCCGAAAACTCATACCAATTCGGTTGCTAATTTATAAAGCAGGGAATCGGTAATTTGTAATGTCTTTTCTTTACAGGATAGGGGTAATGCGAAAAGGCTGTCGGGTAAAATCCTGCCTTAACTGGGTGCTTATCCCATCAAGATTAAACTGAGCAACAGTCATTTTGTTATACTCATCTTGCATAAATTCATGCAGCATCCAAAACCATCTATCTCGATAGGGGGTTCCTTCAGTAAATCTTGAAGCAAGTTTGTAAGCATCTCTCATGGATACCAAGAACCCGTATTTATCGATGTCTTCTTCTTTTATACAATTTTTCTGCCAATAGACTGTAAGAGCATTCAGAGTTGCTTCATCAAGTAAATAAATTTCTTCTTTTTGACTCATTTTGTATTGTTCAACAGAATCTGTTGCCCTGAATAAACTGCTGTGAAAAATATCTTAATATTAACCAATTAGATAAATGAAGAAGCAGTATCGCAGATGATTTTTTGAGATCGTTCGCTCAATGTTGGTTGTTTAAGCTTCTTCCCATCTAACGGTCTATGTGAAACCCTGGTTTAGCTTTGACAAGAGTGATTAAATTTGGCATTTCCTGGTAACAATAGCTACAAAACCAGTAAACTTTCCCCAAAGCAGCATGGCGGACTAAGGGCTGGGAACAGCAAGGGCAAGAAGGCATTTTTCTTTTCTATTCAAACGCTTTATCTAAAAGTTAACGCCTAAAAGTGAAGAAGTCGGGAAGAAGGAAAGTTAGATTTTGTCAGCGTAACCATGCTTAAGGTCGGGGCGGGCTGTTTTGGAGACGATAACCTACGCCATAAACGGTTTCAATTAAATCAGCGGGTGCGCCCACTGCTTGCAGTTTCCGCCGTAAATGCTTAATGTGAGCCTTGATGGTCTCTTCATGAGGCATTTCTTCAGGCTGCCAAAGGCGTTG
>NZ_JACJOQ010000376.1:0-4299 GCF_014695635.1 Coleofasciculus sp. FACHB-712
ACGCTCACTGCTACAAACGGCTTAATACTCAGCATAACTGGTTGATTTTATCTATAAATATTCAGTAAAGATTGTCTATAAAAAAATAAAGATTTAGTAAAGGTACGCCTTTAATTGAAAGTTGTTTCGCTTTACTAAGTTTGTTTTATATCTATCAGCTTTCGCTAATAGCTTATAGCAGTTATTGAAACAGTCAGTCCTTTGATAGAAGTAACAATCCGCTCTTGAGATAGAGCCATTCGTGCGTTTGCAAAAGTTATTCTGAAAACAATTCAAGCAAAAGTAGCGAATCAAACTACAACAAAGCTAAGAATTCTTTTTTGAAAGAAAGTGCGTCACGCCGACAGACTTTCAAGGTTCTATTTTATCTACATTTTTTTGGAGTTTATCAACAGCTATGACTAATCCAAAGGATTACCAAACTTATAACCGTGAAGTTCGTCAGGATTCTTACAATGACGCTAACGGTCATACTCACACCAACGTAACGCGAACAGAAACAGTTAATAATGGCGTTGTTAAACCTAACGCTGACTCCTACCGGGATGGTTACGTTAGCGGGCGAGTCTCCGAGCGCAGCTACCAAGAAGAGAATTTAGCGGTTCGGGATAACAACAATGCCGCGAGTGGCTTAGTAATTGGCTTGCTCCTGACTTCGCTGGTAGGCTTAGCCGCTGGTACTTGGTTCTTTTTAAACCAACGGAATGACGCACCCGCTCCGGTTATCCCAAATATTGTGGTTCCTAGACAACCAGATGCCAAGCCAGCTCCTGAAGCGAAGCCAGCTCCTGAAGCAAGGCAAGCTCCTAGAAAGGAAACCACGATCATTGAAAGAACTAGGGATGTTTTGGTTCCAGTTCCTCAACAGCAAGCTCCGGCACCTCAACAGCAGGCTCCGGCACCTCAACAGCAAGCTCCGGCACCTAACATCAACATTACTGTGCCCAATACTGAGCCAAAGCAGCCTGAGGCTCAACAAGCACCTTCGACACAAACTGCTCCCACACAGTCCGAAAGTGAGAGCGATCGCACTCCAGCTCAAGACGAATCGAGTGCAACAGATTCAACATCCAGCAGTCAACAAAACCCTGCTGCCGATAGTCCGGATGGTTCGGCTCAGTAACAGCCATAAAAAAGCCGCGATCGTCCCACTTCAAGCGTTAATCTTTTGAAGAAGAATAGCCTCAAAGCCATTCACTTTGAGGCTATATTTTATGTTTGGTAAAATACCCACCTAAAGAATGACAATCAGCTTTACTACCCACCCCTCACATAGTTGATGAAGCAGGGGAAGAGTTTTCATGGTGGGTTATTTCTGCCGAGCTGGTCTAGTTGCGACGTGAAGTAAGCTGCTGTTGAGTACAAGCACTTTTATAGAAAGCTTGAAACCAAGACTTCTGTCTGGTTGCATGACAATTCGTTGCGACCATCAACAATTTGACAACTGGGCAAATAAATATGTATTTAACACACCCAAGCCGGGAAAAACGGCTAAAATTTTAATCTAAATTTTTTCACAGAGGTCTATGAATAACTCCTCTAACTTCGCAATGCTAAAGAGTGCGGAATGGAAGTTTTGGTTAGGCTGGATTGCTTTATCTACTATAGGTAGTTTGCTTGGGATTGTTGCTGGCTTTTTTGTAACACTTTTGACTGGAGGTTTTGGCAGCAACGGATTTCCCTTTGGCTGGACTATTGTATGGGCTATTTTGGGTTGCTTCCAATGGTTGTTGCTGAAGCGGCGAATTAAGAGATCGAGTTTGTGGATTGCAGCGTCTGCTATAGGCGGAGCGGTAGCTTTACCAGTATGTGTGCTAGCGAGTTACTCTATATCTACAAACGCACTATCTGATTTTTTTAGTGACTTTATATCATTGGATCTAAGTAATTCGTATGAGCTTTTTAGCCTATCTAAGATAGGTGCAATAAATGAAGCAATTGTTGGAACTGCACAATGGTTGTTGCTGAAGCGGCAGATTTCGAGAGCGGGTTGGTGGATTCCAGTTTCGGCTTTAGGCGGGGCAATGATTCTACCTCCGATTAGTGCTGCGATTAAAGGTTTAGCCTTGGTTTTGATGTTTCGGCAGACAACATCAAAACCAGATAGCTATATTCAAGAATGACCAATAATTTGCTAACGCACAGTCTTCGTTACGCTACTCCAACTAACTTAGCGCTCAAATCCCACAGCTTTTGAGCTTTGTTATCATCGCTAGCTTCGTCAGAAACCTCTTGCACAAAAGACTGACGACCGGGTTTCTGGCGATTTCCCCAACTCCAATACATCCCGGATTCCTTGTATTCAGGATCGGCAACAATCACTGCAACCCTTTCCCCTGCCAACTCCTGAGACACGTATCCCCCAGTGATGTTCTTTTGAAACAGCGGGAAGATTTTCCGAAACAGAGGATAGTGGTTGCGGAACAGAGGTGTATCTGCAACGCATCCCGGATAGAAGGAGTTAAAGGTAATGCCTGTGGAAGAGTGATAGCGCCGATGCAGTTCCCGCATGGTTAAAACATTGCAAAGCTTGCTATCTTTGTAAGCTTTGCCTGGTTTAAACTTCTTGCCGTTAATCATCGCAATCGGTTCTTTAAAACCAGCTTCAAAGCCTTGGAGATTGCCTAAATCTGGAGGCGCTGGAATCGGAATCTTACCTCCCAACTCCTTCGGATTCGCCGTCACAGTTCCCAAAATCACAAGTCTGCGATCTGGATAAGAGGACTTTTTCAGATCCTCCAGCATCAAGTTGCACAGCAGGAAATGACCGAGGTGATTCGTCGCCACACTCAGTTCATAACCTTCTGCGCTCCGCATAGGTTCTTTTAATAAAGGTAGATAAACTGCGGCATTGCACACCAAAGCGTCCAAGGACTTGCCGCTAGCTCTGAAGTTATTCACGAACTGGCGAACGCTCTCCAAAGAAGCTAGGTCAATTTGCATGAGGGTGTAGCTGTCTTGGGGGATTTCCACTGTTTCGGCAGCTTTTTTCCCCTTCTCCAAATCCCGACAAGCCATCACTACGTGCCATCCCTTTTTGGCAAGCGCTTTTGCACCGTACAAACCAACCCCTGACGAGGCACCCGTGATTACAACTGTTGGCTTCCGATGTGATTCCATTGTGTTTAGACTCCGTTGACCGCCGTTAACTGTCTCTAGGATCTAGGATTTTACACCACTGGGTCATCAGCTCTTATTTTTCGAGGTGTGCTGTTATGAGTATCTTGGGGAAAGTTTTCTATCCATACTGGTTTTGCAAAATTTAGCTTTATCTAATAGCTCTGTTTTACTTAGAGCGTTCAGCGTAGCGATTACCGTTTAACAGACTTTGAAGAATAAGCCCTGAGTTGATGAAAAGTACCCCAACCATTCCATTGTCCGTCCGGTGGTTCCCAATATTTGACATATCTCGCAGCAGTCGGTTTGATTGCAACATCAATATCAAGTTTATTAAAAACAGTTGTTGGAGCGTAAGGATGAACAATGTTAGAAACTAACTGCCAAGACTTGTTATCTGTTGATACTTCGACTCGAAATGTCAAGGAATTCTTAAACGCGCCATCCCAATCGATGTTATAGCCGACTCCATTAAGTTGATAAACGGAACCCAAATCCACAACTTGAAACGTGCCCTTACCATTATTCGTTTCATTTCCCCATCGACCTAGCTGTGGATAATTTGTTGCTGTTTTGTAATCCACATTATCATTGGCATTGGCCTAACCTGGGTAAGTAATTCCTCCGCCTCTGGCAATCACCTGTTTTTTCGCAGCAACGTTAACCCCTGGAAAGTTAAGTTTTTTTGCAACTTTAACTTCTCGCTCGGGTTGAGCTTTTGATGGAAGCGGGGAGGAGTTTTTTAAGTCTTGGGTAGATTTAGAACAACCAACTAGCGTGAAAGCGACAAGAAAAGCAAAGGCAGATAATTTAACACCTTGTATTCTCATTTAATGTCTCGATTAGCTTTTTGCGAAAATCAATTTGCATTCACATAAATAGATAGTTTTTATCTACTTCGTAGGGAAATGTAAATAAAATATTATTGGTTTTTCCTAGGTTAGAGTAATCAAAAGCCCGGTTGAGCCAAAGCAGCAGCGTGGTGAGCGAAATGATCGCCGATAAATGAGGCAATGAAATAGTAACTGTGATCGTAACCGGGTTGTTTGCGGAGAGTCAGGGGATGATTGACTTCTGCACAAGCTTGTGCAAAAACGTCGGGTTGTAATTGTTCGCCTAGAAATTGATCGGCATCTCCCTGATCGATCAAAATGGGTAATCTTTCTGGAGCAGATTTAATTA
>NZ_JACJOQ010000377.1:0-8083 GCF_014695635.1 Coleofasciculus sp. FACHB-712
ATGCCTGCCACGATGCCTAAATGATCGATATCTTTGACTTGGATGTTGGTGGGCTGTTGAGTCATTGCTTAAAAATACCTCTGACTCTACCAGCAACCTGCGGAATCTGGGTTTCAAGCATAGATTCAGCCGTTTAACGTTACCTGTTTGAGCTTTTTTTTCCGACCTGCGGTATTAAAGCGTAATAAGGGATTACCAGTACATGATTTTTGGGATTAGGTCGATTGCGATTCCATCTTCACGAGAAGCCTATTCACTTATTTTGAGTAGATGTTGAGTCAAAATAAGTCAAATCTTTACAGCTCTACGTAGCGATCGCATCTCCACAAAAAGCGCGATCGCCCAAACAGTTTAACCTCGATTGTCTGTAAGCCTATGTTCAAACGAGGCTCAAAACTCAACACTGTCTGGAAAAAGTGCAACCTTACTAAAATTTTCAAAGCTTTTGTTGCACATTGCTTTTTGCTTAAAGTTGATAGGTTCCTCAACGCCCAACTATAATAAATTGCCAGCAGCAATTAACAAAACTTAAAGCTGGGTAGAACATAAAAATATGGCACTGATCACCATCGGCAATCAATTCGTCAAAGACTTGGAAAAGTCAGGTGCTTTAGGAACGTATGTACCCTTAGAAGGAGGGTTTGAAGGGCGTTACCAGCGGCGGTTGCGTGCAGCTGGCTATACCACTTTAAGCCTATCAGCACGGGGACTCGGCGACGTAGCAACGTATTTAACTGGCGTACACGGCGTTCGTCCCGCGCATTTGGGCAAGAAAGACATTCGTGTTTACTACGTGCCACCTATCGTGACCTATCAGTTGGAACAACTACCTCCCAAATCGAAGGGACTGGTGCTGTGGATAATTGAAGGACACGTATTGTCCCGTGAGGAAGTGGAATATTTAACCACCTTGCCAAGTATAGAGCCACGCCTAAAGATTGCTGTAGAAATGGGGGGCGATCGCGCTTTCCGCTGGACACCGCTTAAAAACGCGATCGCTGCTGCTTAAACCCGCGTCAGTCAATCCAATCTTAGGGTCGCACCAATGCTTGGGTGTAGCTCTAAGTCATGTCGAGCTAAAACGAGCTGGAACGTCTGAATAGTCAAGCTTTATGACCTACAGACGTTTTAGCTCGGCTAGAGGATTTTGATACCTTTAAAGAAGTAAGCAAATAAGGAAAACTCTTATGGTAGAAAACCGCGACTATACATTAATTATTGACAAAAGCGGCAGTATGTCGATGACAGACCAGTCAGGCGGGAAAAGCCGCTGGGTCATGATGCAGGAGTCTACTCTCGCTTTAGCCAGTAAATGTGAAGAATTTGATCCGGATGGCATCACTATCTATCTATTTTCCGGTCGATTCAAACGCTATGACAATGTAAACGCCAGTAAAGTTGCACAAATTTTCCGCGAAAACGAACCGTCTGGACGCACTGACTTAGCGGCAGTCCTTCTAGATGCGACGAATAACTACTTCCAGCGTAAAGCAGCAGGACAAACCAAGCCCAATGGAGATACCATTTTAGTCGTCACAGATGGGGAACCGGATGACCGGAAAGCGGTAATGAAGGTAATTATTGAAGCGTCGCGCCGTATGGATCGGGATGAAGAACTCGCGATTTCCTTTATCCAAGTTGGCACAGACGCGCAGGCAACAAAATTTCTGAAAGTGCTGGATGATGAACTGCAAAGTGCTGGGGCAAAGTTTGATATCTGCGACACAGTCACGATGGATGACATGGAGGACATGACCCTAACGGAAGTGTTGATCAATGCCATTATTGACTAAGTTCAAAGTCTAATTTGGGATTTGGGATTTTGATCGTGAAGAGAAATCTAAAATCTCTCTAGAGGTGTCCAAAATTATGGAATCAATCGATGACATACTCGCGGCAGTCAAAGCTGAGTATGAGACAAAAGATAAACCAAAAGAACTGCAAAAACCGCCACAACTGAAAGAAGAACCAGTCAAACCGCAACCAGCGAACTTCTTACAAAATCATTCTGCGAACCTCCCGCTTGCTGCAAACGCAATTCCGGAATTGCCCCGGCAAAAATGGCAAAACGAGCCGATTAGCTCATCTGAAGACATTGTTCTGGCTCAAATTAGGGCTGAGTTTGAAGAACAAGAACGTACAGAACAGCTAAAAAAACAGCAACAACTCAGAGAAGAACAACTCAAACAGGAGCAACTAAGGCAGAAACAACGGGAAGTCTTCAAAAACCAAGCGCGAGAATGGCTGAAAAATTTAAAGCCACTTTCAGAAGAAGGTCTTTGGTTTGAAGAGTTTGCCGATGCATATCCCTCTAAACTTGAGGCGGCGATTGATTATTTGCAAGCCTTGCGGGAGACTAAGCCGTAGAAGCCAGCAGCGATCGCCAGAATGATAATTAATCCCCTCTCTGCTGTAGAAATTTTTATATTTCTTTTATCTAATCCAACTAGATAGTCACAGCAGGTGGGCTAGGCTAGATTGGGAAATCTTGACAAACACTGGAGGTTATCTTTGGTGGAAGGAGGATCTGTGGCAGAAGACCGTGACTATACATTAATCATCGATAAAAGCGGGAGTATGTCTACCCCAGAGCCACCGAGCGGTAGAAGCCGTTGGGAAACCGCAGAGGAATCTACTCTGGCGTTGGCGAGAAAATGTGAAAAGTTCGATCCCGATGGGATTACGCTTTACCTATTTTCCGGTCGGTTTAAGCGATTTGATAATGTGACTTCTAGCAAGGTAGCGCAGATATTCCAAGAAAACGATCCCTCTGGCACTACGAATCTTGCCGATGTCTTGAAAAACGCCACTGACAACTACTTTGAGCGGAAGGCGGCTGGTCAGACTAAGCCAAATGGCGAGACAATTCTAGTGATTACAGATGGTGAACCCGATGACCGCAAAGCCGTGATGCGGGTGATTATTGAAGCCTCTCGCCGAATGGATAGAGATGAAGAATTAGCCATCTCCTTCATTCAAGTAGGTTCGGATCAAACGGCGAGTCGGTTTCTGAAAGCCTTGGATGATGATTTGCAAGGTGCTGGGGCAAAGTTTGATATTTGCGACACTGTAACGCTGGATGACATGGAGGGCATGACTTTACAGGAAGTGTTGCTCAACGCCATTAACGACTAGGTGCTGTCTGTTTATTTTGGATTTTGGATTCCATATCTGAAATCCAAAATTTTGCTTGCCAGTATTTAATCGCAATTTTGTTGCGGAATCAGCAGCAAGTCATTCAATCTAAAAAAATAATGGGGAGATTAGCTAATGAGCGCAGAAGATCGGGATTATACGTTAATTATTGACAAAAGCGGCAGTATGTCTACGCCAGACCAGCCGGGAGGCAGAAGCCGCTGGGATGCGGCACAAGAGTCTACCTTGGCGTTGGCGCGAAAATGCGAACAGTTTGACCCGGATGGGATCACAGTTTACTTATTTTCCAGCCGATTCAAACGCTACGAGAATGTAAATTCCAGTAAAGTCGCACAAATTTTTCAAGAAAACGACCCGGCTGGCACAACTAATTTAGCAGGTGTATTACAAGATGCGATCGCTGCCTACTTTCAGCGGAAAGCAGCCGGTCAGACTAAGGTGGGTGGCGAAACCATTTTGGTGGTCACAGATGGTGAACCCGATGACCGAAAAGGCGTGATGCGGGCGATTATTGAGGCGTCCCGACAGATGGAACGCGATGAAGAACTGGCGATTTCGATGATTCAAGTAGGGTCAGACGCTACAGCAGCTCGGTTTTTAAAGGCGTTGGATGATGACTTACAAGGTGCAGGGGCAAAGTTTGATATCTGCGACACGATAACGCTGGATGACATGGCAGATATGACCTTGGCGGAAGTGCTGCTCAATGCGATCGCTGACTAAAGGCAAACCCCTGATGCTTACGGTTTCCATGAAAAGGGGAGTGGTGAAAACTCCCCTAATTTTTGCTACTTGGATCTCCCCATTTATTCGGGAACGCACTAGCATATAAGGGTGACTGATACCTACTATCCCTTACGTTCCTTAAGAGAGGGTCACTGGTTTAAGCTCATTTGCGGAGCTAGTTTCCAACACCTCCCTGCCGTCCGAAATCTTACGTTGGCATATACCCTCGCTGGGGCTGACTGTATCGATGTTGCCGCTGACCCAGCAGTCATTGCTGCGGCGAAAGAAGGTATAAAGGCTGCGACTACCCTTGCCGATGCCGCCCGCGCTCGCGGCTATTGCGTAGAAGGTTTGCCGTGGCTGATGGTCAGCCTAAATGATGGGGAAGATCCTCATTTCCGAAAAGCTGAATTTAACTCAACTGAGTGTCCAGCAGATTGCTGGCGACCTTGTGAAAGTATTTGTCCAGCTGATGCGATCGCTTTTGACTTTGGCCAGAACGGTTTTTCAGGGGTGATCGATCAACGTTGTTATGGCTGCGGACGGTGTATTCCCGTATGCCCAAATAATTTAATTTATACTCGTTCTTATGTATCCGCACCGGAAGCGATCGCACCTTTGGTATTTCAAAGCGGCGTAGATGCCTTAGAAATTCACACGCAAGTTGGCAGAGTAGAAGACTTTAAACGACTCTGGAGTGCGATCGCGCCTTGGGTAAACCAGCTCAAGCTTTTAGCCATTAGTTGTCCAGATGGTGAAGCGATGCTTGATTACCTCCGAGCGCTATACGAATTGATGGCACCCCTACCTTGTCCTCTCATCTGGCAAACAGATGGGCGTCCTATGAGTGGCGATATTGGCGATGGCACAACGATAGCTGCTGTAAAGTTAGGTCAAAAAGTTCTAACTGCGGGATTGCCCGGATATGTGCAGTTAGCAGGAGGCACTAATCGCCATACTGTTGGCAAACTTAGGACAATGGGACTGCTCAACAACCACCAAAAGCCAGAAGTCCAAGAGTCAAAAGTCGGAAGGGCATCTCTATCAAGCATCCCTGTAGGGAACCAGGGATCAACGAAAAACCCGCCCCAACCAACTCAAACTTTTCCCGCTCAATCCCCCAATATCGCCGGGATTGCTTATGGCAGCTACGCTCGTGTTTTGTTATCACCCATTTTGGATGAATTAGAAAAAATGAATATAAACGAAGTAGGTGGGAATGCCTCCGCGTCAAGTCAAACACCTTTACCTGGACGCTTGGAAGAAAAGCCGGATTTACTCTGGCAAGCTGTTGATCTTGCTCACTCGCTAGTTTCTCAACTCAAAACCTTTACCCAATAGCCAGTAGAAGCGCGATTTTAGATATGTCATCGATTAAAAGGTTGGAGGTTAAAAGATTGACGATTTGCAAAAAGCGACTTTTCAACCTTGCGATCGCCAACCTGCAACGCTTCCCAGGTAAAGAACAAACATCAGTTATTTAAATCACCGATTGTGGATAAAAACGTCACTGTACAAAGAATGCAGATTACAGACGATCTCCAGAAATTACTGGACGTGTTACCAAATGAAATTCGGCAACCTTTAGAGCAGCATCCGGGACGGGATAAGTTAGTTGAGGTTGTCCTAGACTTGGGGCGTCTTCCAGAGGCTCGGTTTGCTAAACAGGCAGAGTATCTCTCCGAAACGCCAGTATCGAAAGAACAACTGAATTATTGTGTAGACCGGGTAGGAAATTTTGGTGGGGATAACCGAGCAGGGCTAGAGCGAACTCTGCACCGGATTAGCGCTATCCGCAACCGAAGCGGCGAGATCATTGGTCTTACCTTGAGGGTAGGTCGAGCCGTGTTTGGCACCATCGGCATGATTCGCGACCTAGTAGAAACAGGTCAATCGATTCTGATGCTGGGGCGTCCCGGTGTTGGCAAGACAACAGCACTGCGGGAAATTGCCAGAGTTTTAGCCGACGATTTACAGAAACGAGTTGTCATTATCGACACCTCCAACGAAATCGCTGGGGATGGTGACGTTCCTCATCCAGCAATTGGTAGAGCTAGACGGATGCAAGTCGCCCGTCCCGAACTCCAGCATCAAGTCATGATTGAGGCAGTGGAAAACCATATGCCAGAAGTCATCGTCATTGATGAGATTGGCACAGAACTAGAAGCCTTGGCAGCTCGAACGATTGCTGAACGAGGTGTTCAACTGGTGGGTACAGCTCACGGAAATCGGATTGAAAATCTGATTAAAAATCCAACGTTATCTGACTTAGTAGGTGGCATTCAGGCCGTAACTTTGGGAGATGACGAAGCCAGACGTCGGGGTAGCCAAAAGACGGTATTGGAACGCAAAGCCCCGCCAACCTTTGAAATTGCTGTTGAAATGCTAGAACGGCAGCGCTGGGTGGTGCATGAAAGTGTTGCCGATACCGTTGACACCCTGCTGCGGGGGCGTCAGCCGGGTTATCAAGTTAGGACAACCAGCGAGACTGGGGAAGTTACGATTACCCATGAGACTCCCCAAGCACCGTCACTCATGCGACCAGCGATGAGCGGAGGCAGCCGTATATCTTCCACCCACGACGCCCCAGCGCGACCAATGGGCTGGCGGGCTTCTGGGCAAATGACTCCATTACCAATGCAGTCAGAATCAACGCGAGGCATGAGGGCAGAACCGCAAAACCTATTAGCTAGAGGAGAAGAATCTGCCTCTACTTCATTGCCTGTCTCTTCTAACCTTGCACCTTCTTTTGAGCAGATGCTGGATCAATCTTGGCATCAACCTCAGGCAATCGGAAATGAAACCTTTGTGGGGCCGAATGGCGAAGAGTTGCCATTGCACGTTTATCCTTATGGGGTGAGCAGCCAACAATTAGAGCAAGTCATTCGGGTGCTGAATTTGCCCATCTTGCTGACGAAGGATATGGATAGCGCGGATGCAGTTTTGGCGATTCGGTCGCACGTAAAAAACCATTCCAAGCTACGACATATTGCCAAAGCCCGTCAGGTTCCCATCCATGCAATTAAGGCAAGTACCATTCCCCAGATTACCCGCGCCCTAAGGCGTCTGCTGGATATGGATGACTCTCAGGTTCTAGATGTCCCCGAACTCAGCTTATTTACTAGTAGCGGTAGTGAAGACGAGATTGAGGCTCTCGAAGAAGCCCGCCTTGCCGTGGAGCAAATCGTGATTCCCAAAGGACAGCCGGTGGAACTCCTGCCGCGTTCTTCTAAAGTTCGTAAAATGCAACACGAACTCGTCGAACACTATCGTCTCAACTCTGACAGTTTTGGGGAAGAACCGAACCGACGGCTGCGAATTTATCCCGCCTAATCGAAAAAGCTGTGGATCTATATGGGGCGTTGCACAGTAGAAAGATGATAATCTCGCGCAAAGACGAGGTAGCGCGGAGTTTAAAATAAAATCATCGCATGATTGTGCAACACCCTATATGGGTTTCGAGGAGGTAAAGATGTCGAAAAAGCTAAAACACTTTCCCGGCACGCTTTCCATAAGAAAGGGAGAAGCTGGCTAGGAGAGCCACACTGTTTAACTGGTAAGCGTTCAAGAAGCCTTTTCTATGAGTCAATTCCCAAAAATCCATACTGAGTCTTCACCATTTATCCACTGATGAAGAAGGATTTAAGAGAAATTTTCTAAAAGTGGTTGACAATTCCCTAGTAGGAACTGCTACTATAGCGAAGGTTGATGCGATGGGGTGTCGCCAAGTGGTAAGGCAGCTGGTTTTGGTCCAGCCATTCCGAGGTTCGAATCCTTGCACCCCAGTTAAATTTTGAAACCTAAGTTTTGAGAAACCCAGTAGAGACGCGATAGCTCGCGTCTCTACTGGGTATTGGGCTTGTTGGGCAAATTGTGCCAAGATAAACCGAAAGATTGCGGCTTTAGAATCATGCGTGCAAGTTATCCAAATATTCTCGCCCTTGACTTTGACGGTGTTATCTGTGACGGGTTAATCGAGTATTTTCAGACAGCTTGGCGCACCTACTGTCAAATTTGGGCACCGCCTAATCTCACACCTCCAGATGGTTTAGCTGAAAGTTTCTACCAGCGACGACCGATTATAGAAGTCGGTTGGGAAATGCCGGTGGCAATCCGGGCGCTAATATTGGGCATTCCCGACGAAAAGATGTTGCAAGATTGGTCAGGGGTGGCTCAGCAAATCTTGCGAGAAGATAATTTG
>NZ_JACJOQ010000378.1:0-2727 GCF_014695635.1 Coleofasciculus sp. FACHB-712
TGCATAAACAGCTTTTCATTGTCTGGGGTAAAAATGCCATGCAGGGTGTGAACAGTAGGCGTTTTTACCAGATTCGCATAAGGCAAGGCAGCGCAGCCCATGTGAGAGTGAATGATATCAAACTTATCTGCTTGCTCGTAGACTCGACTCAATTGCAGCATTTCGTAAATGCTATATTCCTTCACTGAGGAGTCTAAACGGAGTGCCTGTGGATGAACAAATTCTAATTTAGCGAGACTGATGGAATCACCAGATGCAAACAAAGTGACCTCATGACCGCGCCGGACTAATTCATCGCAAAGTAACCCGACAACTAATTCAATGCCGCCATAGGCTGGAGGTGGAACACGCTCCCATAAAGGGGCCACCTGTGCAATTCTCATCACTAACCTCCTAATTGTAGTAAGGTCTAATTTAGATTAGAAGAGGCTCTGTTCTATAGATGTTTTATTCCTTGTGAAGGATTTTCTAAACAGAGGAAATTAATTCACAAAATTTTGATAAAGAATATTTATTTTTGTAGATGCTACTTTAGGCGGAAACTTGGAATTAAGAAGGTAGAGATATCCGAACCCAAAAAATATAAAATTTGAGATATTATTTTGAGAATTAAAATACTTGTATTATGAGAATTTTGCGCGTAATAATCTCTTTTTATCTGGCGCTATAACAACCCTATTGGAATTGTGAATCAGCAGAACAGATGACCGACTTCTTTAAGGAAGTCGGTCATCTCGCTCTCACGCATCATTTAGGACTGCTATACCTTTCCGGGAGCAATCGGGCAAAACATAACTAAGATGTGAGGTGCGTTCCAGTTACCTCCCACTCAGCTCAGTATTAAAGTAACCGATTAGCTTCCCACAACAGGTTTCGTTGAGGCAGCACAATAACTATGACTCACGACTGTAGAGGTAGAAGACATCTTTACAACTTGTCTGCCAGATTCTCCGGACTGCAACTGTTTCTCCGGATGCATCACAATCTTCTTACAAACAACTTGATGGCTGCCTACATCTGCAAAGCTCCAGATGTAATTTTCAAAGTCACTGCTAGTCGCGTTAGCTGGAGATAGCGCTAACGCAGACAATAACACTATCTCCAAAGTTAATAGAGCTACGATCGCAATTCTCAGCATAGTATTTCTACCGAACTAAAAATTTTCCTCATCTGTATTTCTCTAATTATTCCCTGAATTTTCGTCTTCGTAAAGAACCAGGCTTAACCTGGATTCCAGGGAGATGCAACCGTACCACGCTTCAATCTCCAGCTGCAACACTACTGGAGATTGAAGGCTGCTGTGGGTGTGTATTTTAAAATCTCAGTTCAAGCCACTGATGCGGCGATTGAAGCAGCGATCAACAGACAAATTGGAATAATCCTTTAACTTGTGGGAATGCACAAAGCTGTTATGTGAACAAATTAACCGCGATCGCACTTGCAGTGATTGCGATCGCGTTTAGTTGTCGTTTCAGCAACAGACGGAATTGCTCCCGTCTGCTGCCATGTTTCTCAGGAGGAATGGAGGATGCGAAGCGCGTTAATTAGGAAGCGATCGCTGATTCAGCTTGAGCCTGGTCGTTATGACCGTTACCTTGTTCGCTGTTCGCTTCTACAGTTGTTGAAGCAGTTGTGGAAGCATTTGCTCCAGCGATTTCCTTTGGCATCGCATCGCTGCCCACGCCTTGGCTTTCACCCAAGTTGAGCCTAACGACTCGGCGTTGTGCTTCTTCCACCTTAGGCAGCGTCAGCGTTAAAACGCCATTCTGGAAGTCAGCTTGTACCCGCTCGTTTTGGATATGAACCGGCAAAGGAATCATCCGTTGGAATTTACCGTAGCGAAATTCTGAGCGGAAATATCCTTTCTCTTCAACCTTGTTTTCAGAGCGGTGTTCCCCCGAAATTGAAACTGCATCACGAGTCACTTGGACATCGAGATCCTTAGCTTCTAAACCGGGGAGTTGCGCCCTAAGAATGAGGTTGTTATCCATATCTTGAAGTTCAATCAAAGGCGTCCAAGTCATCTCAGACTCGCGGTTGCCTCTTGCAAGTTCCTCAAATAGTTCGTCAAATTGACGGCGTAAGGTTTCTATTTCGCGGAATGGTTGCCAACGTATTAGTGCCATACGTTCAGTTACCTCCGTTATAGACTTAACTCACTCAACGTTATTGTTTGGTAGACTCGCGCACAGCTTCTTTGATTGCGATTACTTAATATGGAGAAGCTGCTTTACCTGAGGCAAGAAAATAGTCTTTTTCAGTAACTGGGTACACTGCTAATTACTTTGACAAAGCAGCTTTCAGTCACAAGACTTATTTGCTTGCCTTAATCTAATATTGTTCTATCCAAAAAGTTTTGTCATTAGGGAAAACCCTACCTAGTAAGTAATGCTTTCCACCCATATCGTAGGGGCGCATAACCACGAGTCTTTCCTGCTCGTGTACGGCAATAACCAATGATTAAGGTGGTCAACACCGTCTCACTGGATTTTCTCTAAATTTATACAATAGCGACAGCGTGAAGGACTCTAACGAGGAATCCTTCTCCCAGATGTTTATGATTTATCTTCCAGTCTCCCTACTTCTATTTATCCTGTTCCTGCTGCTACTACCCTTTCTTTGGTTTGCTTTAGCGGTGGATGTGGTGCAAATTGCGGTAGCCAAGCTAGGATTTTCTCCCGGTATGGCTGTTTTATTACTAACAGCAGTTATTCTGGGCAGCACTAT
>NZ_JACJOQ010000379.1:0-13880 GCF_014695635.1 Coleofasciculus sp. FACHB-712
TGATCGGCACGTAACCAGACATTTGGTGCTGGCACCTGACCAAATTTGACGAGTGCGTAGTCACCCCGCAATTGTACAACTTCACCCTTGGTTTCAAATATGTAGGAAGGGAAGCGCGAGTCGCTAGCTTGCGCTTCCACACTGTTTTCTAATTTTTCTCGCACAGCACGAACCAAATCGCCACTTTTGACTGCCATATTTTTGTTCTGCCCTTGTGTCTAGTTCATCACTATTTTAGTTTCTATGAGGGCGGGAAAATCATCTAGAAGCAAATTTACTTAGAGGATGCCTGAAAAAGTCATAATTATGACGCTTAGATGGTGGAGATCCCCCTTGAAAAGAAGAAATTTGAGCTGAATTATCCCCTTTCTAAGGCGGGATAGGCAGATAGAATCAACTTTTGATACTTTTCAAACATCGTCTAAACGCTCGCTCTTTCAAAGCCAGTTCACGAACGCGGACGTCTATTTGCTCTTTGGGGCTTGTGGTTCAATAACACCCCGAAGCTAGTTTCGTAAATCATTGAAAATTTTTGCACTAATCGAAATAAAATGAGCTAAGTTAATAAATATAGTAATACTAAATATAGAAGTACATTTGGTTTGCAAGATGAAAAGTTTTTCTAACTAATTATTTTATTTCAAACTGAACCAAGTCATCTTGGATTATCTCAGTAATCAATAACACTCAAACAGGCAATTAGCAGCCAGTAGCCAGGAAAGGAGTAACTCGGTGAATAAGCCATTAAAACTGAAGTCCCGCATTTTGCTAGGATATTCTGTTCCAATTTTATTGGCAATGGGCGTGGCTGGAGTGGTGCATTACAACATTCACAAAGTCGCTAAAGTTGCGGAAGAGGTCAAATCCATACAAAACAATATTATACAAATAGATGAAATGATTCTTGGAATATCCGTAATGGTACGCAATACCAGAGGTCATGTGGTTTTCCCCAAGGAGAAAAGCTATGAGAAAACCTACGAAGAAGGAATTAAGTTATTTCGAGAAGCATCTAGATTTTTAGAAGGAGAGATTCAAGACCCTCAGCAACGAGAAAATTTGACTAAAATTATTGAGGCGGGTCAGGAAATTGATGAGGCGTCTAGAAAGATATTCAAATTGCTCGATAGCGGTAAGATTGCCGAGGCTGTTGAGTTAACGAAGTCTATACGAATGCTGGGAATTAATGACTGGCGTGAGGATATGCTTAAACAAGCAAATTATCAGTTAGCGGCACAAGCTAAACAACAAGATACTGCGATGTACTGGCTCACGATTGTAGTTTGGCTCGGTGCCGGATTATCCGCAATATTTGCTTTGGGAATTGGTTCGTTAATCGCTTCGCGCATCAGCCAGCAGATTAATGAGATCGTCGATGCGATCGCGCACTCTTCCAGAGCGATCGCTAGCACCGTTGAACAGCAAGAACGCATCGCTGTCTCTCAAGCCAGTTCGGTGAATCAAACCACGACAACGATGGATGAGTTGGGGACTTCTTCTCAGCAATCAGCGCAACAAGCCGCAGCAGCCTCTGCGGGGGCGCGTCAGGCTCTGATGTTAGCAGAAGGGGGAACCGAAGCCGTGCAGCAAACTCTGGGAGGGATGGCGATGCTCAGCGAGAAGGTAGAAGCGATCGCAGCTCAAATTCTGCAATTGAACGAACAAACTCATCAAATTAGCAACATTACAAACTTGGTAAGCGATCTCGCGAACCAGACAAATATGCTAGCGCTGAATGCTGCTGTAGAGGCGGTTCGGGCTGGAGAACATGGTAAGGGATTTGCGGTGGTGGCGGGGGAAATTCGGAAACTCGCCGATCAAAGCAAGAAGTCAGCGCAAGAAATCAACACCCTCGTCGTTGACATCCAACGCGCGATTAATTCAACCGTAAAAGTGACAGCGGAGGGCACGAAGACGGTGGAAGCCGGGGTACAGTTCTCTCATCAAACTGCGGACGCCTTTACGGGGATGACGAACGCCATCAACCATGTAGTTACAAACAGCCAACAAATTGCCTTGAGTGCCCAACATCAAGCGATCGCGATTCAACAAGTCGTTGATGCCATGAACGTCCTCAACCAGGGAGCAAAAGAAACGGCGAGTGGGATCGGGCAAACCAAAGCGGGCACCCAAAACCTCAACGAAGCAGCCCTAAACCTGAAGTCAATTGTCTAATCGCCAATCGCGAATTGATAACTCCCTCCCCTCGGCACCCCTGCCCATCTGCATTTTATAGGGCTGACATTCTAGCGTTGACACTGGGGGCAAAAATGCGCGGAGCGTCCGGCTAATCTAATGCGCTCAATCGGTGTGCTACAAACTCGACAGGGGACACCCGTGCGGTTATAAACCCAGGCGACCCCGCCATAGTTGCCGTTAACGCCCTGCACGTTGAGAAAGTTACTAAAAGTCGTTCCCCCAGCCTCAATACTGGCTTGCAACACTTGAATGATTGCCCCTCTCAAACGCTCAATTTGCGCTAATTTTAGATCGGCACAAAGGGTTTTGGGTGGCACACCACTGAGAAACAACGCTTCATCAGCATAGATATTGCCGACTCCAGCCACCAGAGATTGATCTAGCAGAGCGGTTTTGATGGGACGGCGGCGATTTTGCAGTGCCAGCGCCAGGTACTCCACGGAAAACGCTGTGGAAAAGGGATCGGGGCCTAAAACCTGTAAACCAGTGATGATGCTTTCTGGCGGTGTTCCTGGCGGTACCCACCACATCTTGCCAAAGGTTCGCTGGTCAACAAAGCGCAACTCCTTCTCACTGGTCTTCTCACTGGTAAAGAACAGCCGCACTCGCGTATGTTTCTGGAGTGATTCCTGCGAGTCAAGCCATAGCAGCTGACCCGTCATTCGCAGGTGAACGCCCAACCAGGCAGATGAGGAGAGTTCTGCCAGCAGGTATTTACCACGCCGGTGCCACTGAGTAATAACTGAACCGGCAAGCCCAGCCAAAAAATCTACAGAGGAAAGGGGGTGGGCAATTGTGCGTTCAAGCAACACATCGCCACCCCATATTTCCTGATTCAGGGTCAATTTATTTAGACCCCGGCGAACTGTTTCAACTTCAGGCAGTTCTGGCACAACTTAACGTGAGTCAGTTCCCTGATTGGGAGAGCCTTGTACAACTGAGCTACCTTCTCCAGACTCTGGTGCAGCGCTGGCCTTCCCATCAAGAACTCGGTTGCCCTGACCTGTTCTGCGAGTCCGCTCGTCGATGGTGGTTTGTTTGCCACCGGAAGCGGCAGTAGTGGGTTTCTTCCCTGCTGCCTTGGGTGCTTCAACCTCTACCACTTCGTTCATGGCAAAGTTGTTGGTATTAACGCCAGCGTAGTTGACATTATTGAAACGGACAATCACTGGGTATTTGATGCCGCTCTGGTCTATGGAAGCAACAGTCCCAGTATCCTGAAACCAGAAAGATTCTTTGCGGAGAATCTGAACTTTTGAACCACGTTGAACCATAAGTGTTTTTTCCCTTACGTCATTAAGGTACAGCGTACTACTCGATCGGGAGCTGCTGAGCCTCCCAGTCTTTAAGTTTTATTACTGTTCGATCCAACGCAGTCGGACGAAGTGAGCGGGACGACCCCAGATGTCAGGCGTTGCCGAAATCTCTTCTATCGCCAAATTAAAGGGAATGGAGGTTGTAATGTATTGTTGGGCAAGACCGCCCAGATCGGGCGTTAATTGGGCAGCAGCGGTGGTAGCGATGCCTAAACCCAAAAGTTGCTCGATGGGGCCACGAGGCAGGACGAGATGGATACCCAAGGCGAGTCCGGCGGTGACAAGCATCCCGACTGACAAATTCGTGCCGCAACGCGGATGCACGGCGAGGTTCCATTCTCCACGGGTAATGCGCCGGAGGGCAGTGCGAACAGCACGATGCAAATCAGCGCTGTTGACTTGACCGTAGAGGTAAAATCCTTGGTCGGTGGAAAGACCTCCTAGAGTGTTGTTATCTAGTTGTCTGGAGGTTGATACACCCCTGGCGTTCGGGGAGTTACAGGTGTCGCTCAAGACCCAAACCGTGGCGTGTTCTAAGGCATGAACCTGACGCAGCATCAGGATTTCCTTTAGCCCAGGAACAAAGTTCAGGGTTCTGAGGAGATCGGCATCTTGTGTCGGTTGAGGAGCTGGGGAGTCAAAGCTCCAGTCAAAGCTCCAGAAGTTGCCAGTCTGAGAAGAAGCAGAAGCAGTAGTCATAGAGTAGAACTACTCCAAAAGCAGATAGATTAACTGGGATGTTTTTCAACTTTAGCGTTTACGCCTTTGAGCCGTTGCAAATTTTTGTGAGATTGCCACTCCTGCTACTCGCGCTCAAAAGCCGGTCACGTTGGGGTTTTGTCGGTTGAGTTGTTGAAAGGCTACTCCAGCAAGGTAGATTGATGAGCACGCTGCTGAATAGGAATTTCGATTGCGAATTCTGTTCCTTTTCCTGGCTCTGAGAAGCATTGCAAGCTTCCACCGTGCTTCTCAACGACAATTTGATAGCTGATGGCTAATCCCAGCCCGGTTTCTCTTTCCACATTTTTAGTGGTGAAAAAAGAATTAAAAATGCGTGACTTTACTTCGGAAGCGATACCCGGCCCATTATCGATAATCCGAATCGCTACTTTATCAGCAACTAGGGGCACCGTTGTGCCGTGTGCGTCCTGTTGATTATTTGTTTGATTGTCAGTTGTGTGTTCGCTGACCGCCGAACCCTGAGTGCTGACAATTGAGGTTTGGATGACGATCCGGCTGGGATGGTTTCGGATTTCATCAGGCGATCGCTCTTTGTCATAATCATTCAAGGCATCAATCGCATTGCTGAGAATGTTCAAAAACACCTGATTGAGTTGTCCGGCATAACACTCTACCGGGGGTAAATTTCCATACTCTTTGAGGATCTGAATTCCCGAATGTTCTGTCTTGGCTTTCAGTCGATGCTGCAATATTAGTAAGGTACTCTCAATTCCTTCATGAATATTGACCGGCTTCATCGCTGATTCATCTAAGCGCGAGAAGTTACGCAAACTCGAAACAATCTGACAGATTCTGTCAGCGCCTACTTTCATGGAAGACAACATTCTGGGCAAGTCTTCAATTAGAAAATTTAGATCGATTTCTTCTGCCTGTTCCTGAATCCTTAAAGACGGCTGAGGATATTCTTGCTGATAAACTACCAACAAATCCAATAAAGCTTGAGTATATTCATCTAAGTAAGTGAGGTTGCCGTAGATGAAATTAACTGGGTTGTTGATGGCGTGGACAACACCGGCAACCAGCTGACCCAAACTCGCCATTTTTTCAGATTGAATGAGCCGAGCTTGAGTATTTTGCAGTTGTGTTAAGGCTTCAGTCAGTTGCTGAGATTTCTCGCTGAGCATCTCGACTTGTGCTTCTACTTGGGCGTGCAACCGAGCCTGTTTGATAAAGTTAATATAGGCTTTGGAGTGGTAGCGGATACGAGCGATTAGCTCAATTTTGTCTGGCAGCTTTATCAAGTAGTCATTCACATCCAGAGCAAAGGCTTCCGCTTTGACTGCTGGGTCTTCTTTCGCTGAAAGCACAATAATCGGGACATCTCGCGTTGCGGAATTAGCCCGAAAAAACCGCACCAACAGTAAGCCGTTAATTTCGGGCATTACTAAATCTTGTAAGATGACTGTTGGAGCAACTTCTGTCGCCATTTGAATTGCTTGAGTCGGTTCACTACAATAGTGAAAAATGATATCTTCTTCAGTTGCAAGCATCCGACGTATTGCTACACCGACCAGAGCTTGATCGTCAACGAGTAAGACGGTTAATGGCTGTTCCACAGAAGAAGCTGATTCTGTTTCCTTAAGCATTGCGAGCATTCATCAACAAGAACATTTCACTTTTCTAGGAAAAATTTCCCTAGTTACGTTGAAATTTGGTTTACCATGATTTATTTAGTTAGATTTATCAAGTAAAATTATTTTTATGATAAGTGATTTTTAATCAATATTCTGATTGTAAAAAATCGTCCGCGATCGCGATTGTTTTTTCGGACTTATGCCTAAAGCAATCGTCAGTGTTAAGTTAGAATGTAATCGCCGATACAAGAACTTCTAGAGCATCGGTTTATTTATGACAAACAAAGCGTAAAGTCACCGGGTCAGCCAAATTTAGAAGGGTTGCAGAAGACTCGCGGTTATTCATGTCTCTACAGCAGGTTAACCCCTGCTATTTAACTTTAATTTGGATGCGTCCATCAATTGGGAGCCGCTGGTGTGGGTGAGGCGGGGACTTCAGGGCTGTTTAGAGGTGCCGAACGGCTGGTGGGTAAGGATAATTCGACACCGGGGCCACGATCGTAAATTTCAATGTCCCACTGCCCGGAACGATTGGATTCAAAGGCAATAAATCGACCGTTCCCGCTAATGGTGGGACGGCGGACTTCACCGAGAATATTGTCGGTAATGACCTCAGATTGCAGGCTTTGGCGGTCATAAACGAAAACATCTGGTTTGCCCCGTTCCTCGGAGATGTAGACGATGTAACGACCATCAGCACTGATATCTGGCTGTTCGTGGATGACACCCGCTTGGTTGAGTCCGGGGAGAGGGATAAGGCGACGACGCTGAACGTCGTAGAGATAAACGCCGCGACGGGCTTGGCGGCTTGAGGTAAAGACGAGGTAGCGACCATCGTAAGAAAAGCGGGGTTCTTGTTCGGCGGCTAAGCTGTTGAGGGAGGCTCCCAGCAGTTGCGGAGGCGGAGTGAGCAAGCCGCGATCGCGACATCCACTCAAGGCGGCGAACAAACCAACTGCTAAAACTGGCAGATAACGCTTGTGTTTAGTCATTTGTCATTAGTTTTTCGGGATAGATATTAAATAACTTCAGTCTGGTTGGGGAACTACGTCAAAAGGGCGGAGATTCCCCCCGCCCTTTCGATGTGGCGTTTGATGTTACGACCACCCAACCAGAGTACTGAATGTAGCGTTGGGTAACGCGATCGCTTAACCCAATCTACGAGGTGAAGGGATGTAGGTTATTTAATCCGCGACCCTGATTGATTCGTTTGCTAGCGAATCAGCTATTGACGAATTGAAAAGCAGTTGACAATTCGCCATGAATTCGCTTATCCGTACAATTCGCAATAATTGACTGACCAACAACCCATAACCAACAACCCATGACCAATGACTAATGACGATTGTCTTTTTTCGCAGGGTTTCCCGGTTGCTCGCTTAGGAAATCACTTCATCCGCCGGTGTGGGCAAGGTACAGCAGTTGACTTCATTGATACAAACTTTGCCCCATTGCAAAGCCCAGCGTAGCAGCGCCACCCGATTGTCAGTCTTGGTTTTGGTCAATACATTGCTGATGTGGTTATCCACGGTTCGTTTGCTGATTTCCAGCTTTTGGGCGATGTCATGATTCGTTAAGCCAGCAGCTACTAGCTCAATGATTTGCAGTTCTCGCTCGGAGAGTGTCGCGGGGGTATAAGTCTCGCTACCAGCCATAAGTATTTTTTCCTTAGTTATATCTACTTACTATCTCTTTAATTTTAGAAGATCCTTTGGGGGTAAGCCCGTTCGTGACTGGGATTGAGACAATATCCCCCACCTCTGGGAGTCGGAAAAAAGGCTGGGATCATCTTGAGCTTCTGTGAATATCCGGATCTAGGGGGTAGAGGCTCTGGTAGGCTGAGTTCATGTTGACAAGGAGTGCAGTTGTGACCCATCCCCGCGTTCTCTGCCTCGGAGAGATTTTGTTTGATTGTCTAGCCGATCAACTGGGGCGATCGCTTGAAGATGTCGAATCTTGGACGCCTTATCCGGGCGGCGCACCCGCAAATGTGGCGTGTGCTTTGGTCAAGTTGGGAACCCCTTCTGGATTTATCGGCTGTGTAGGTAAGGATCAGCCGGGAGATCGATTGGTGCAGTTGTTGCAGGAAGTGGGTGTGGATAGTACAGGCGTGCAGCGCCATGACACCGCACCGACGCGGCAAGTTTATGTGGTGCGATCGCTATCGGGCGAACGGGAATTTGCCGCATTTGGCGTTAGCGCTACTTCTGCAAAAGAAACTCGTGACACGACAGAATTTGCCGATACGCACCTACAAGCGTCTGCATTGCCAGAAGCTTTGTTTGAAAACGCTGATTTTCTCGTCCTGGGAAGCCTAGAGTTAGCGTACCCTGATGCGCGAGCGGCAATTACGAAAGCCCTGGAACTGGCAGATCGGTACAATGTCAAAATTGTGCTAGATGTGAATCGGCGCGATATGTTCTGGCCCGATCCCAGCGATTCCAAACCGATGATTCAGGAACTTATTAAGCACGTCGATTTCCTCAAAATCACTGACGAAGAAGCTGAATGGTTATTTGAAACCACCGATGCTGGCGCGATCGCTTACCGTCTGGATTCAGTAGAGGGCGTTTTAGTAACCGGCGGTGAAAAAGGCTGTGCTTACTGCTTGGGTGGGAATGAAGACAAGGTGCCAGCTTTTTCCGTCAAGGTGGTCGATACCACAGGCGCGGGGGATGGGTTCCTTGCCGGGTTCATCGATCAGTTGTGCAAACACGGCATTCAGTATCTCGCTGATGCTGAAATGGCAAAGCAGGTGGTAACTTATGCAAATGCAGTGGGTGGGATCACCGCAATGAAGCCAGGAGCGATCGCTGCACAGCCAACAACGGCTGAAGTGGAAGACTTCCTCAAAACTGTAAATGTTGAAGGTTGAAAGAATCGTTGATGCACGAGTCTGAATCGCTCTTGAGCTTAATTGCACAGCGAATTGCCAACAGTCCCAACCAGCGGATTACCTTTGCTCAGTATATGGAGTGGGTGCTGTACGAGCCGGACTACGGCTACTATGCCACAAACGCCGTCAACATTGGGCCGGAAGGTGATTTTTTTACCGCTCCCAATCTGGGTGCCGACTTTGGCGAACTGCTGGCTGAGCAATTTGTCCAAATGTGGGACATTTTGGGACGTCCGGCGCAATTTACGCTTGTGGAAATGGGGGCGGGACAAGGACTCCTAGCAGCAGATATTCTGCTGCATTTACACCAGCATCATCCAGCATTCTTTAATGCCTTAGAGTACCTGATCGTTGAAAAGGCCGCGGGGCTAATTTCCCAACAGCAGCAGGTGTTGCAGAAATTAGCCCCAATATTCGCCCCAGAATTCGCCCAAACGCAAGGCGCTACACCCGTCAGGTGGTGTTCTCTGGAGGAGATACCTAGCGCTTCCATCACCGGCTGCTTTTTTTCTAATGAGTTGGTGGATGCATTGCCGGTGCATCAGTTTGCGATCGCGCAAGGGAAGCTCAAAGAAATTTATGTCACTACGCCAGATGGAACCCATTTTGAGGAAGTAACTGGCGAACTTTCCACGCCTCAACTGGCTGAGTATTTTGATTTAGTAGGGATTGAGTTGCCCTCTGCTGCCTATGCAGATGGCTATCGCAGCGAGATTAATCTAGCTGCTCAGGATTGGCTGAGTACAGTTGCTGACAAGCTGAAGCGCGGATATTTGTTGACGATTGACTACGGCTACCCAGCAACTCGATATTACAATCCCCAGCGGAGTCAAGGGACGCTTCAGTGTTATTACCAGCATCGGCACCATAACGATCCTTACGTGCAGATTGGGCAACAGGATATCACCGCTCATGTGGATTTTACCGCCTTGGAGCGTTGGGGCGATCGCTGCGGCTTGGCATGGGTGGGTTTTACAAAGCAGGCGTTATTTCTGATGGCGCTGGGATTAGGCGATCGCATTGCTGCCCTTTCCCATAGCGATCGCCCGATTGCCGAGCAGCAAAGTATTATGGATGTACTGCGCCGTCGTGACGCCCTACACCAGCTCATCGATCCAACGGGATTGGGTGGTTTTGGCGTACTGGTGCAGTGCAAAGGGCTAAGCGAGGAAGAGAGAAAGCTAAAGCTCAAAGGTTTGACGATGCCATAAAACAATTAAAAATTTGCTTTTTCATTTTTAATTGTTTCAGCAACTTCAATTAAATTTTCAATTTTCTTGATATTCGGATCGCCTGCTAAATAACCAATCCCGCGATGCAAATGCAGGCGAAATTGAGTCGCCAACGTCTCCCGATCGGTTCCTAATCTATCGTTATGGCAGCGCTGTTTTAAGGCAATTAACAGAATATCAGACAATTCTCCCCCAAAGACGCGCCAAGTCATTTCGACATTACTATCTGCTGGAATTGGCACCGGCGAAGGGATTGTTGGCTCTGCCAGAGAGCGACAAAATGCCCAGCGGCAAAGAATATTCCACTGATCGATTTTGGTGTTGCGCTTGAGCTTACTTAGCTGATCTTTAGCTGTTTGAGACAGGCGAATTCGGTCAATGGGTGGTTCCATCAGTCTTTAAATAGAGCCTTAAACGATAAAACGTGAGGCTTACTCACCCGAAAGCGATCGCTTCCAAGGAGTGCTAAGCACGGAGCCTCTTCTAATTCTTTAGATTAAACTGGGCGCAAGTAAATATTTTGTAAACAAATATTTCTTAAGGATGACAGAATTATCTGTAAATTTACATAATGGGTGGCAGGTGAAACTTACGCATAAGCACTTATCTGGATGACAACAAGTCTCTACGTAAGTACGTAACCAGAGGAAAAATGCGGACACTTAACCTCAAGTTTAAGTATTTTCCCGAATTCCTGAATATAGAACAGTTACTTAAAGCCATCAAGTTACACGATGAAATGACAATTCATTGATTTTCCCTCTACCTGTATCAATGAAAATAGCCACTATAATTCCACCTTAAACAACAGTTATATGTAAATCAAACCCCTCTGATTAGAGGTTGAGTAATTAATGTAAACTTGCTCAACAGCTAGCAAACCCTACTTTAATCCTGAAAGTTTGAGGAATGCTTTAAAAATTCATCCTTGGCGCTACGCGCAACCTTTTACACCATAGCTTTTTAAAAGCCTTAATTCTATGAACATACTCAACAAGTTATCAGCAGCTACATTTACAGCAACGTTGGTTGCTTTCGCAACAGCAGCCTCAGCAGCTGAAGAGGCGATCATCCCGGTAACTCAAGCTAATAAGCCACTGACTCCAGTTCTGGAGGGTGTCGTATCTTGCCCTACTGGACCTTACATTGCTTATTTTGGTTATAAAAATGAAAACAGCGCAACTGTTGACAATCCGGTTGGCGTGTATAACAAATTCACTCCCAGCCCGGAGAATCGTGGGCAGACAACATCGTTCTTGTCGGGACGTGTATACAATGCCTTTAGCGTAAAGTTCGACGGAGGCAACTTAGTCTGGACTTTAGCGATTCCGGGAAAACGGCGAACTGCGACTGCTTCGAGTACTAACGCAACACCTTTAGATGTTTGCCCCTTATAAGTAATCTAAGCTCAATTTATCTTCCTGCCAGTGGGGAGGGCTGAGGAGAAGTGATTCAATAATGACTATACGGCACTCTAAGAGCATTCCTAGAGTGCCTTGTGGTGTAGCTTTCCAAAAGCTATATTCCTTTAATTCTTTTTAAACGCAGAGGACGCGAAGGAAACCGCAAAGGTACGCACAGAGCAATAATTCCTCTGTGCGTACCTTTGCGGTTAACTTTTGCTACCTAAAGCGTTTAAAAATAAAATAGAGTTGATTTGCAGGGTGGTAAGCCAAATGACAAAAGAACCCTATTTAAATGAAGTACAGGAGCCAATTACGACAGCTCCATCAGAAGTTTATCAAATCATTGAGCGAGTATTACAGGCGGAGAAAGATAAGCTCTACATGAAACAACCGCGCAATATCAATGATGATATTTTGACAATTGTGAAGGAAGTGGTGCGATGAAGCTAACTTCCATCAAATTATGCAATTTTCGGCAATTTTATGGTAAGACTCCAGAAATTTTGCTTTCCTGTGGAGAGGAAGAAAATACTACGATTATCCACGGCAATAATGGTGCGGGAAAAACAACGCTGTTAAATGCATTTACGTGGGTATTGTACGAGAAATTTAGTGCCGCTTTTGCTTCACAAGAGCAGCTGGTGAATAAGCGATCGCTTGCAGAAGCAAAACCAGGCTTTCCAGCAGAATGCTGGGTAGAAGTTACTTGGGAACATAACGATAAACGCTACCGAGCAAAACGCGAGTGTCGCGCTTATAAGGGTGCAACTATTGAGAAAGGCGAAAGCAAGCTGTATATGCAAATCGCCGGAGATGATGGAATTTGGAGATTGCCTACCCAGCATCCAGAAGATATCATTGGGCGAATCTTACCAGAAAGTTTGCATCAGTATTTCTTTTTTGATGGAGAGCGAATTGAGCAAATTGTTCGCTCCGAAAAAAAGGAGGAAATCGCTGAAGCAACGAAAAAACTTTTGGGAGTCGAAGTTTTAAATCGTGCCATCAAGCATCTGGGGGAGGCAAGAAAAACCCTAGAAGCTGAGTTAAAAGCAATTGGTGACTCTCAAACTCAGCAGTTATTAAAGAAAAAAGAGCAGCGAGAGAAAGAAAGCGATCGCTTATCTAATCGTCAAACAGAAATAGGGGAAGAGTTAGCCGCTCAACAAACGCTGAAAAAAGAAATCAGCGCCCATTTACGGGAACTCGATGCAGCTAAAAATTTAGAAGAAGAACGAAAATCTCTGGAAGAGCAGAAAGCCTTCAATCAACAAAATCTCAAAACAAGCCAGGAAGCCTTAAAACGGGCTATCTCAACCCAAGGTTACACAGTTTTATTATCCGAGACAACAGCAGCATTCCGAGCGATTATTGATAATTTACGACAGCGAGGCGAGCTACCCTCTGGCATCGATCGGCAATTTGTCACTAATTTATTATATCAGCAACGCTGTATTTGCGGTACGGAATTGCATGAGGGAACTGCTGTTTATGGAAATGTTGAAGGTTGGCTAGATAAAGCAGGAATTGCTGCTGTTGAGGAAACTGCGATTCGCATGAGTGCCCAAGTAGATGAAATTGATAAGCAAGCACCGGCATTTTGGGAAGAAGTGGATACAGAGCAAGCGAATATTACTCAGTGTAGACAAACCATTTCTCAAATAGAAACGCAACTAGATGAAATTCGGGATAAGTTAAGAAAAGATCCCAGTGAGGAAATTCGCAACTTTCAAAAGCGGTTAGATGAAATTGAAGCAAAAATTCGAGATTTAACTCTAGAAGAAGGGGAGAATCGCCAGAAAATTGCCGATATTAAAACTGAAGTTGAAAGCTTAGGGAAGCAAATTGCCAAACATGAGATGAATGAGGCAAAGCAAGCGCTAGCCCAGCGACGAATTGCTGCAACCCAGGATGCAATTGAGCGATTAACCGAAGTGCGATCGCGTTTGGATCAACAGTTTCGCGTGCAGCTAGAAAAGCGGGTACAAGAAATTTTTAGTGAGATTTCCTTTACCCCCTATATCCCCAAACTTAGTGAAAAGTATGAGCTAACATTAGTAGAAAATACCGCCGGTTCAGAGTCACCCGTCGCTGCTTCTACGGGAGAAAATCAAATTCTCAGCTTATCGTTTATCGGTAGCATTATCGATAGGGTTCGCGAGTGGAGTCATAAGGAAATGCTGATGGTACCAGATAGCAGCACGTTTCCAATTGTGATGGATTCTCCCTTCGGAAGTTTGGATGAAATTTATCGGCGGCAAATTGCGAAGACGATTCCCAGATTAGCAAATCAGTTAGTGGTTTTAGTCACTAAAACTCAATGGCGCGGTGAAGTAGCCGCAGAAATCGCTACTCGGATTGGTAGGCAATATGTATTGACTTATTACTCTTCTAAGCCGGAATGCGAAAAAGATTCGATTGAATTAAACGGAAACGATTACGATTTAGTTAGGCAAAGTCCTAACGAGTTTGAATATACCGAGATTGTAGAGGTGGATTATGATTTCTAGTTCATCATT
>NZ_JACJOQ010000038.1:0-22062 GCF_014695635.1 Coleofasciculus sp. FACHB-712
CTCGATCGCTTGGATCACCTTCTGACGCAGGTCATAACTATAGGGGTTTGCCATGAGCAGCTTGAATAACTTCAGGACAACAGGTGATCTCTACTCTACGTCCTAACTATCTTGGCGGTTGCTATACTTTTCCCTTCACTCTGTGGAACAAAAGAAACCCGTTTTCTGGTAGAAAACGGGTTTTTATTCAGACAGAGACAATTTTAAATTTATGTTGGTGACCTAGCTACTGCCTTACCAATCGTTGTTGTTCTTGCTCTTTCACCTCTGTCAGTCCAATTTGCTCTAAGAGCGATAGAAACTCCTGGCGGATTAACCGATCCTTGGGGGAAGTAGCATGGGCGGCTAAAATTACGCCTAGAGTGTCATACCAGTATGCCGATCGAGCATAGATTGCTGCCTTGCCAATCTGCGATCGCGCAGCTGCCAGTTGTTTCTCTAGAGCAGGTGTTGCGGGTACGTGCTTAATCCAGCCTTGAGCAATCTGATCTTCAGAACGTCGTTTCGGATTGCACTTCAGAGTGACTGTCCATAGATATTCCCGTCCTGGAACCAGTTCTGGCAACTCTTTGGACATCTGGAGTTGATTAATCCCAGCCTTGGGTGTTTGAATTGTTTGCTCAATAATTGGCTTAGATACTCCTGGCTCAACCAGTGTAAAAGCGATCGGTACCGATTGGGTGCCCGACAAGTACCAGTAAAAGATGGGATGACCTGATGCAGTCAATCCGGTATGAGTCGTAGGAGCCAACAAAGTCACAGATGTAGGCTGAGACTCAGAGCATTCTATTGGCGATTCGTCAACGCCTCTGGTACCGCCTCTGGGAATCATTCCATCATCGGGTGGCTGATAACGAACTCGCGTTCCCGTTCCAATGGTGCCTCCGGGAACACCCACATCACCCGGCTCGTAACCAGAACCTGTTGGCGTTTTCGGCACAACATCTGCATAAGCGGTTGAGCTAAACCCTAAATCAATTGATAGGCGGCTCAATAGAGAATTGAGGGGAAATTCTATTAAACCGAGAAACTGTATCAAAATCAGTGATGCACTTCCTGCTACCTTCGTCCCTAATTTACGGGAAATCACCATAAATCTACAAATGATGTAATGCCAATAAATTTTTAGACGACCATTTGGCGATCGCAGTTTCCAGATCCCGTACTGCAATCCGGGTATTTGTTGTAATTTTTATTACTCTATCAAAACTTGATAAACTTCGGACTGCTGTTCGCACTCTTTGAGCATGAAGCTACCGAGCCTATTTGTCGGAAATTTGCCCTGAAAAATTTACCCTGAATAGGCTGGGTGAGCTTCTTCATTAATTAAAAAGCAAGTACAGAATGCTACAGTCTCAACTTATCGCTCAGTTTGCACTCAGTTTTGCAAGCTGAGTGCTGGAAGCAGGCATGAGTTCTTCAGCCCTAGCAGTTACTACCAGTTGACAAGCTGTACTGACAAATTTGGATTGCTGTTGCTGACTTTTGACTTCTCAAAGATTGGATGTTGACAAGAGGGTAGCGATCGCCTGCGAACAAAGAAAGAGCGATCGCACTTGTGTTTTCCTCAACTTTCAGAGATTAGAGTGTCAATAGTTATATGATAGGTTTTGCCAGTAGGCTGTACTTGTTGCGGAATATTAGTGAGTTAGTTTTCTATGGCTTGAACTGAGCAAGGTTCACCATGCCAAGCCTGATAAAACTCTGGGTAAGTCATATTTTGGGTGCAGTGCCAAATAACATCATATAAATAGTCGAAATATTCGTTTTCCTCAAGATTAATATCTATGTATTCCTTGATTTTTTTTACAATTAAGCGCAAATGTTCATATTCTAATACGTTTTCAAAAACCTCGGCAATGAATTCATTATTTATATTTTTATCCATGATCAGGATTAGACGATTTATCATGGCTTCAGGTTCTGCCTGTATTCCAGCGAGCATTTCTTTAATTATTCTCGATTGCTCACTCAAGGCTTGTTCTATTATACTTTCAAACTTTTTAAGCTGCTCTTTTTCCTCTTCAGCTAGTGGAGGCAACTCAGAAATAGTGTGTAATCGTTGATTGCGTATTCCCATTTTTTCCAGAATGTAAGTAGCTTCCTCGCTAATATATCTATTCTGGCTATTGTCTCTATAGTAAATTAGTTGATTGATTGCTCTAGGATGATCTATTTCTGGAATTATCTCCCTAGCAGCTTCGGCTATTGGATCAAAATTCGGTTCTTCCCACTTTTCAAAACCCCAATAAAAAATTAGCAGAATTAAATCAGCCAACTTACAATCTCTGAATTCTGCTATACCTACTGCTGCAAGAAAACACGTTCGATACCAATATAAGTTCTTGCAACCATCCATAAAATTCACTAAAGCTTTGATAAAATTATCCTTATGCTTTCTAAATTCTTCATCTTTTTCTATTCCAATCCACAGTATAATTACTTCTTTCCACTGCTGCTCAAAAACGCGGTAAACACAATCTTTATTCTTATATTGTAAGAATGGGTTAGGGTTATCGTTGTTGTGGTTTAGGAAATAATCCCAATCATCAATCACACAAGCCGCAAAATATTCCTGAAACGTGGGATGAAAGAAGGCATATACTTTTTCATCCGTTTCTGCATCCTTGTAGACAAAATTCAGCCAATGCAACTTTTCAGTTGCTAACTTAAACAGGTCTTCCCCGATGACATCGAGCGCAAAACTCTCTCGTATTCCAAACCGGGATTTTTCTTTATCAATTGCTTCCCGTGCCAACAGTCCTAGCGCCGTGTTTAACTCCTTCCGCTTTGTCGCAGTTGTGGGGAATTGTTCTTGTTTCCAATCATAGAAAGCTCGCGCAAATTGCTCGTAAAGCGCGGCTTTAGTTTTTGGTAAATCGCCTTGGCGAAAATACCAACTTTGGCACAGTAACGACAACCGCAGGGGGTTTTTGACTAAATCTCGGATGCGCTGATGTCTGTCTTCGTCTAGCTTTTCCCGTAACGGTTCCCCTAGTTCTGGTTTTTCAGCTTTGGAGAACCACTCGCAGATAAACTGTCTCACCTGATCTGGTTTATGGCTTTCCCCATAGCTAAAGTCCAAGGTGCGATAAGTATCAAAACCCGGTAAAGCATTAACACTTGCATCCCAGACATTTTGCCGACAAGTCAGCACAGTTCGCGCATCAGCAACCCAGCCTGTGAGTTCTTCCCTAAGTTTGGCTAAAGCTTCGACGGGTGAAGATGCTGGCATTTCATCCACTCCATCCAACAGCAGCAACACTTCACCACGTTTGAATAGATTTTCTAGTTCTTTCTGCTGTTGTGTGACATCTGAAGTTTTAAGCGCGTCTTTTAGCCAATTCTCACGCAGGTAGTTTTCTAAACTTTTATCTCTCAAACTACCCAGAGAAACCCAAATTGGAAAACCTGGTGTTTTTGGAGAGAACGCGATCGCTTCGAGCAGAGTAGTTTTCCCGGCTCCCGGTTCACCAATGATGGCGATGCGTCTCCCTTGGCTCTTCTTGCTTTGTCCCTGCTTAATAACCTGCTCTAGAAACTCTTCATGCTCATAGATTTGGGTGATTTCTTCCTCATGTAGCTGGAAAAGAACCGATCCTTGCTCTGGTGAAACAGAGGAATCGTCGCTACGTCTGGGTTGGTGTTTGCGCTCGACTAATCCCAGCTCTACATAAAATGCTTTAGAAACTACCTCGGTAGCTTGTCGTCTGATGTTTAGTTTCTGAGACTCCAGCATATCGCGGCAAATTTTTGTCCACTCATGAGACGCGATCGCGCTACCAGTCTCAGAATCTTTGTTTTGCTGTTGTTCCAAATACACTTTTTCCAGGCAAGCCTGCACTCTCTTAACCTTGCCTTTGTCCTCAGAGTTAACTTCAGGAAAACTCTCTGCAAGCTTACCGAATATCTCCTTCATATACTTGTCATAGGACTGAAGAGCATTCGCAGGTTCACCTCCTATAACTTCATTTGCAACATCCTGATTTTTCCTATGGATGTTCTGCCGAGCAAATCTGACCAAGAAAACCGCTTGTTGATCCACAGTTAGCTTGTGGTCAAAGGCTATCACTTTTAGAAAATTATCCCAGCTCTCCCATGATTCCATAACGCTCTCCGAAGTCTCGACAGGTTCTCAGCTTCTTGATTATGAAACTAACGTATTACTTAGCCAATCTCAACTAGAAGAATTCTTCTAGTTTACTAGAACTTATTAGGGACTAGGCATTATACAAAGTTCCTCTTAGGCTGAAATTAATGCTAAATCCAGCACTCCAAACTAAGTTAAAGAGGCACGTTTATGGACTGTTTTCAGTATGTAATTCCTGGCTTAGAAAAGTTCTTCCCATTAGAACCGCAACCAGTTACTTCAAATTCATCTAAGAAAAAAGCCAAGGGGAAGGCTAACATCAAGGATAATTCAGGCTCTCAAAATCGAGAATCTGAGCCTGAATAATTCTCTTAATTAGCATTTCCTACATCCAAGGAATGGAATTTGCGGCTAAATAAAAAAAGTCCGCGCAGGCGGACTAAGAATAATCAATCATTCTAAAACCTGCCTACGCAAGTTTTGTCTGTATAGTCGCGAATTCTATCCGCCAAGGCTTATGCTTTTCTTATTTTTATGCCTGCTTCACCACCAGCACGGAACAAGGAGCATCAGCAACAACTTGGCTGCTGACTGAACCCTCTATAATTCGCTTCAAACCCGTTAAACCCCGACTGCCGATCACAATCAAGTCAGCTTGATAAATATTCGCCAGCCGGATAATTTCTTCAGCGGGGTCGCCAGAAACGATTTCTAATTCGCTGTGGCAAGGTAAAGCAGCCTGATAAGATTCCATCTGCTTTTCAATCTGCCGATAGGGCAGATCCTCCGAAGAGGCATGGGGCTTATCAACAGCAATTTCCACTTCAGACCCCGACGAAGGAATCACGTGGGAAAGGATGATTTTGGTCGTTGGCTGTAGTTGGAGTTCTTCCAGGGACTGAATCACTCCCTCCGAAAGCTCTGAACTGTCGAGAGCCACCAGAATAATTTTTAGCACCCCAAAATCTCCTTTTTCGTTACTCGTCAGACCTCTTCTCGATTCGCAGCCGCACGGAGTCAGCGTGGGAAGTCAAACCCTCGGCTTGGGCAAGAATCTGGATAGCGTTGCCAAACTTCTGGAGCGCTGTCGGCGAGTACTGAATCAAACTGGAGTGTTTCAGAAACGTTTCAACTCCCAGTGCTGAAGCGTAACGGGCAGCGCCAGAGGTAGGTAGCGTGTGATTCGGCCCTGCTAAGTAGTCTCCCACAGCTTCGGGCGTTGAGGAACCCAAGAAGATAGCACCCGCGTGGCGAATTTTTTCCAGCAGATCCCAGGGTTCTTGGACTTCCAGTTCCAAGTGTTCGGGGGCAAACTCGTTGGAGAGTTCGGCAGCAACCAACAGAGAGTCAACCACCACAATCAAACCGTAATGAGCGATCGCTTTCTCTGTCAGTAGCCGTCGCGGATGATCTTCCAATTGACGTTCTACTTCTAGCTGTACTTTCTTCGCCAACCCAGCTTCTGTTGTCAGGAGAATTGCTGCTGCCATCGGATCGTGTTCCGCTTGCGCCAACATATCTGCCGCCACATAGACGGGATTGGCGTTTTCATCGGCAATAATCAGTACCTCAGAAGGCCCTGCCAGCGAGTCAATCCCCACGGTGCCATATACGAGCTTTTTCGCCAGGGTGACGTAGATGTTACCGGGACCAGTGATGACATCTACCTTAGGAATGGTTTCGGTGCCATAAGCCAAAGCCGCGATCGCTTGAGCGCCCCCAATCCGATAAATTTCCTGCACCCCAGCTTCCTGGGCTGCCACTAGCACCGCGGCATTAATCGTTTTTTCTTGCCCTGGTGGCGTCACCATGACAATTCTCGGCACACCCGCTACCTTCGCAGGGATGGCGTTCATTAATACCGTACTTGGATAGGACGCTCGACCGCCAGGAACGTAAAGCCCTGCTCGATCTACCGGCGTGTAACGCTTCCCCAAAACAATCTCATCGTCCCCAAATTGAACCCAAGATTTCGGGACGCGCTGCCGGTGGAATGCTTCTATTTGTTGACGTGCCAGTTGAATCGCGTTGAGTAACTCCTGGGACACCTGTTGATAGGCAGCATCCAGTTCTGAGCCACTAACGCGCAGCTGTTCGGAATTCAAAGTTTGTCGATCGAATTCAGCCGTGTAGTGCAGCAGAGCTTTGTCGCCCTGGCGCTTCACAGCCTGTAAGACTTCCCGAACAGTTGCCTCTTTATGAACAATCTGGTCGTCATGGGTGCGATCGCAGATACGCCGCAGTTCAGTTCTTGCCTCAGATACCTGAGTAATGATTCGCAGCATGGAGTCGGAATCACCATCTAGGAATTACCCGCCTGAGTTCAGGTATATCACTATCCTCATCTCAAGGGATGAGGCAGCCTATTCCCTGTACTCGTTTCTATAGCTTAACCTGGATTTTTCAAGGGATCGCTATAATTTATGGAGAGATGGTATATTAATCTATCTAGTTCTGTTTGTTAACTGTACAGAGTTTTCTTCAAGACTGTGGCCAATACTAAGTCAGCCCTAAAGCGAGTCCAAGTAGCCGAACGCAACCGGCTGCGTAACAAGACCTATAAATCAGCCGTAAAAACGCTGATGAAGAGTTATCTTGCAGCCGTCCAAACCCACGCAGCCAACCCCACTGCGGAATCGCTGCAAGAAGTACAGCGGCGGATGTCAGAGGTCTACAGCAAGATTGACAAAGCGGTAAAGCGGGGGGTCTTGCATACCAACAACGGTGCCCGGAAAAAATCCAATCTCGCTAAGGCTCTCAAACGCGCGCAGCCCCAGCCAGAAACTTCAACCCCGGCTTCGTCGGATGCTTCTGCTTCCTAGCTGCTAGCCGCTCGTCAGTAGTCAGCAGTCAGTTGTTTATCGAAGGCGGTGGTAGGTAGAATTCCCACTACCCGTTACCCACTACCCAATGCTTGATGACCAATGACTGAACAGATACAGTTGTTCGATACCCATGTCCATATAAACTTCGATCTCTTCCAGTCCGATCTGGAAGAAATTAAAGCTCGGTGGCGCGAAGCGGGGCTCGTTCGGCTAGTGCATTCGTGCGTGGAACCTACGGAGTTTTCAAGCATTCAATCACTGGCAAACCGATTTCCAGAACTTTACTTCGCCGTGGGGTTGCATCCCCTCGATACCGAGAAGTGGGCATCAGAAACTGCCGAACAAATTCGTTCGCTGGCGAGTTCTGACCAGCGAGTGGTAGCAATTGGCGAAATGGGTCTGGATTTTTATAAAGCGGAAGATAGGGAGCGGCAAATAGAAGTATTTGAAGCACAGCTAGCGATCGCGCAGCAACTTGATTTGCCTGTAATTATTCATTGCCGAGATGCTGCTGCGACCATGCACGAACTGTTGCAAGATTTCTGGAAGCGCACGGGTCCTGTGCGGGGCGTCATGCACTGCTGGGGGGGTACTCCGGAAGAAATGCAATGGTTCTTGGATTTGGGTTTCTATATTAGTATCAGCGGCATCGTAACGTTTAAAAACGCCACTCAAGTTCAGGAATCGGCGAGGAGAATCCCCAGCGATCGCCTCCTAATTGAAACCGACTGCCCCTTCCTCGCACCCGTTCCCAAGCGTGGCAAACGTAACGAACCTTCCTACGTCCGATATGTCGCAGAGTGTGTTGCCCATCTGAGGGGGGTCTCTTTAGCGACTCTAGCCACGCAAACCACCCAGAATGCCTGTAATCTGTTTCGACTTTCCGTACCTCAGCCTTGTACTGCGATTTAGTGCCCAATTCTAAGGGCTTTTATCCATGCCGCGTGCCGCGTACCGTACCCGTTCTGAGTGCTGTAGACACTGGAAAGGCAGGGAGAACCACGACAGAGACATCCATCCCCCGAAGATAATAACTTTTGGTGGAAAATCTCTTTTCTCCCTTCTGGGTTTCATTACCCCAATTTAGAGGTAGGTGTCAACAAAGAAAGTCAATTTGCGACATAATATTTAAAAGACCCTCTATGAACAGAATTCTTGCGAGCAAACTGGGATGGCTGCCTGCTCCACCTAAACAGACTTCATACCCCTGCAATCACTGTCCTTATACCTGGTAAAGAAGCACTAAATATTATCTTTGAGCAAACAAGCCAAAGCGAACTGCTGGTTCGCGTATAAAACCAACGAAAAACAACCCTGAGACGTTTCCTTCCCTGCTAGTGGGGACTAAACGGCTCATTTTGTTCTTGCCAATCGCTTGTCCTTGGGGACGAGTGAGGCATACTTCGCCGCTACTGCTTACTTTGGCACGAATTCCATCCCGCTAGATGGGAAGGATCTAAAGATGAAGGACGAATTCAAAACCATCAACGATGGAGGACGAATCAATTCAGGATTCATCCTTACTAACGGATGACTTTTGAGTTCTAGACGATCGGGTTGATTGGGAAGTCGGGTCTCCCCACTGGCATTCTTCTTAAACCCACCCTTACGACAGGTAATTCCTGAATTCTTTTGCAAGAGGAAAAGCATGACTAATCAGACCTCCACTCCAGTTGCTTACATGTTGCCAGACCTGGTAGAAATTCAGCGAGCCAGCTTCCGCTGGTTCCTGGAAGAAGGTCTGATTGAGGAACTTAACAGCTTTTCGCCGATTACCGATTACACCGGCAAGCTGGAGTTGCACTTCTTGGGCAAAGACTACAAACTCAAGCGACCCAAGTACGATGTAGATGAAGCCAAGCGTCGGGACGCAAGCTATGCCGTACAAATGTACGTTCCGACGCGGCTCATTAATAAAGAAGACGGGACGATTAAAGAGCAAGAAGTCTTCATCGGCGATTTGCCCCTAATGACCGACCGAGGCACATTTATTATTAATGGTGCCGAGCGCGTGATCGTTAACCAAATTGTGCGAAGCCCCGGAGTTTATTACAAATCGGAAACCGACAAAAACGGACGCCGTACCTACTCAGCTTCTCTTATTCCCAACCGGGGCGCGTGGCTGAAGTTTGAAACCGATAAAAACGACTTAGTGTGGGTACGAATCGATAAGACGCGCAAACTGTCGGCACAGGTATTACTCAAGAGCTTGGGGCTTTCCGACTCTGAGATTTTTGATGCGTTGCGTCACCCAGAATATTTCCAGAAGACCATTGAGAAAGAAGGGCAGTTTTCCGAAGAAGAAGCGCTCATGGAGCTATATCGGAAACTACGACCCGGTGAACCACCAACGGTTTCTGGCGGACAGCAGTTGTTGGAATCGCGCTTCTTCGATCCGAAGCGTTACGACCTGGGTCGCGTTGGTCGCTATAAGCTGAACAAGAAGCTGCGGCTCTCCGTGCCGGATACAGTGCGCGTGCTGACCCCAACCGATATTCTGGCAGCGGTAGACTACTTGATCAACTTGGAATATGACATCGGGATTACCGATGATATCGACCACTTGGGGAACCGAAGAGTGCGCTCAGTAGGCGAACTATTGCAAAACCAAGTGCGCGTCGGCTTGAACCGCTTAGAGCGGATTATCCGGGAGCGGATGACCGTTTCGGATGCCGAAACCCTAACACCCGCTTCTTTGGTAAACCCGAAGCCTTTGGTGGCGGCGATTAAGGAATTTTTCGGCTCCTCCCAGTTGTCCCAGTTTATGGATCAGACCAATCCCTTAGCGGAATTGACCCACAAGCGGCGACTCTCAGCGTTGGGTCCGGGAGGACTAACGCGGGAACGAGCAGGGTTCGCCGTGCGGGATATTCATCCGAGCCACTACGGACGGATTTGCCCGATTGAGACGCCAGAAGGACCGAACGCGGGATTGATCGGCTCTTTGGCAACTCATGCGCGGGTAAATGCCTATGGATTTGTAGAGACGCCGTTCTGGAAGGTAGAAAACGGACGGGTACTCAAGGAACAAGCGCCGGTATATATGACGGCAGATGAGGAAGACGATCTGCAAGTCGCGCCAGGGGACATCCCGATGGATGTGGATGGATGGATCTTGGGAGAATCGGTAGCGGTGAGATATCGCCAAGATTTCACCACCACGACACCTGACATGGTGGATTATGTAGCGGTGTCGCCGGTGCAAATTATTTCGGTTGCCACATCGTTGATTCCCTTTTTGGAACACGACGATGCCAACCGGGCGTTGATGGGATCGAACATGCAGCGGCAGGCAGTGCCGTTATTGAAGCCAGAGCGACCCCTCGTCGGGACTGGCTTGGAAGCCCAGGCGGCGCGGGACTCCGGGATGGTCGTGGTTGCCAAATACGACGGGGAAGTCACCTTTGTGGATGCGACGCGGATCGCAGTGCGGAGTTTCGACGAAACTGGGGAACCCAACGGACCGCAGATCGAGTATGAGTTGCAGAAGTATCAGCGCTCAAACCAAGATACCTGCTTGAATCAGCGACCCTTAGTGTATGAAGGCGATCGCATCGTTGCCGGACAGGTACTTGCCGACGGTTCTGCTACCGAAGGGGGCGAACTGGCTTTGGGGCAGAATATCCTGGTAGCCTATATGCCTTGGGAAGGCTACAACTACGAGGACGCGATCTTAATCAGCGAACGGCTGGTTTACGACGATGTCTACACCAGCATCCACATTGAGAAGTACGAAATCGAGGCACGGCAAACCAAGCTAGGACCCGAAGAAATTACGCGGGAAATTCCTAACGTCGGGGAAGATAGCTTGCGAAGCCTGGATGAAACCGGGATTATCCGAATTGGAGCCTGGGTAGAAGCCGGAGACATTCTGGTAGGAAAGGTGACGCCCAAAGGGGAATCCGACCAGCCACCGGAAGAGAAATTGCTGCGGGCAATTTTCGGTGAAAAGGCGCGGGATGTACGGGACAACTCCCTGCGAGTGCCCAACGGAGAGAAAGGGCGCGTGGTAGACGTGCGCGTCTTCACCCGCGAACAGGGCGACGAACTGCCCCCCGGAGCGAACATGGTGGTGCGTGTCTACGTCGCGCAGAAGCGCAAAATCCAAGTGGGCGACAAGATGGCGGGACGGCACGGTAATAAGGGGATTATTTCCCGGATATTGCCCGCCGAAGATATGCCTTACCTGCCAGATGGAACCCCTGTGGACATCGTGCTCAATCCACTCGGAGTACCCTCACGAATGAATGTGGGGCAGGTGTTTGAGTGCTTGCTGGGATGGGCTGGTGAGAACTTAAATGTCCGCTTCAAAGTGATTCCCTTCGACGAAATGCACGGAGCGGAAAAAAGCCGCGAGTCGGTGCATGGCAAGTTGGAGGAGGCGAGGAAGAAGACCGGGAAGAACTGGCTGTTTAACCCTGATGAAGCCGGAAAGCTCCGAGTCTTTGATGGGCGTACTGGGGAAGCCTTTGACCGTCCGATTACCGTGGGCAAGGCGTATATGCTGAAGCTGGTACACCTGGTAGACGACAAGATCCACGCCCGTTCTACGGGACCCTACTCTTTGGTGACGCAGCAACCCTTGGGAGGCAAAGCGCAGCAGGGCGGACAGCGATTTGGCGAAATGGAAGTGTGGGCGCTGGAAGCTTTTGGCGCTGCCTACATTTTGCAGGAGTTGCTGACGGTGAAATCCGACGATATGCAGGGGCGGAACGAAGCGCTGAATGCGATCGTGAAAGGCAAGGCGATTCCGCGACCGGGAACACCAGAATCGTTCAAGGTGTTGATGCGAGAACTGCAATCTCTATGTTTAGATATTGCCGTCCATAAGGTGGAGACGACCGAGGACGGAACCACGGGACACGTAGAGGTTGACTTGATGGCGGATGTGTCAAATCGCCGGACGCCGACGCGACCCACCTATGAATCTCTCAGCCGCGAGGAACTGGAAGAAGACGAAGTTTAATCAATGAAAAATGGAAAATTAAAAATTAAAAATTAGGAATTCTTTAATTTTTAATTTTTCATTTTTAATTTTTAATTGGAGCGCAGCGACAGATGAGACATCAGCTAGAACAGCGGTTTGACTACGTCAAAATTGCTCTGGCATCGCCAAAGCGAATTCAGGACTGGGGGCAAAGAAACCTGCCCAATGGTCAAGTGGTGGGTGAGGTCACGAAACCCGAAACGATTAATTACCGGACGCTCAAACCAGAAATGGATGGCCTTTTCTGCGAGCGCATTTTTGGCCCCGCAAAAGATTGGGAATGCCACTGCGGCAAGTACAAGCGGGTGCGCCACAGAGGTATTGTCTGCGAACGCTGCGGCGTAGAAGTGACAGAATCGCGGGTGCGTCGTCACCGTATGGGCTACATTAAGCTAGCGGCACCTGTGGCTCACGTTTGGTATCTCAAGGGCATTCCCAGCTATATGTCGATTCTGCTGGATATGCCCCTGCGGGATGTGGAGCAGATTGTCTATTTCAATGCCTATGTGGTACTCAGTCCTGGCAACGCGGAGAATCTCAGTTACAAGCAGTTGCTGACGGAAGATCAGTGGCTGGAAATTGAGGAGCAGCTCTATAGCGAAGATTCTACCCTGCAAGGTGTCGAGGTGGGAATTGGTGCTGAGGCGCTGCAACGTCTCTTGCAGGACATTAACTTGGAAGCAGAGGCTGAGTCCCAACGAGAGGAAATTGCCAATGCTAAGGGTCAGAAGCGGGCGAAACTGATTAAGCGCTTGAGAGTGATTGACAACTTCATCGCGACTGGTTCTAAGCCAGAGTGGATGGTGCTGTCGGTGATTCCGGTAATTCCGCCAGATTTGCGTCCAATGGTGCAGCTGGATGGCGGCAGATTTGCCACTTCTGACTTGAATGACTTGTATCGTCGGGTAATTAACCGCAACAACCGCTTAGCACGGCTCCAAGAAATCTTGGCACCGGAAATCATTGTTCGCAACGAGAAGCGGATGTTGCAAGAAGCTGTGGATGCGCTTATCGATAATGGTCGTCGGGGACGGACGGTAGTAGGAGCCAATAATCGACCCCTGAAATCTCTGTCAGACATTATTGAAGGTAAGCAGGGACGCTTCCGGCAAAACCTGTTGGGTAAGCGAGTAGACTACTCCGGACGTTCTGTAATTGTGGTGGGACCAAAGCTAAAAATCCACCAATGCGGCTTGCCACGAGAAATGGCAATTGAGTTATTCCAACCGTTTGTAATTCACCGGCTGATTCGCGGCGGACTGGTCAATAATATCAAGGCAGCCAAGAAGCTGATTCAGCGCGGGGACGCCTCTGTGTGGGACGTGCTAGAGGAAGTAATTGCCGGACACCCGGTAATGCTAAACAGGGCACCAACGCTGCACCGTTTAGGGATTCAAGCGTTTGAGCCAATTCTGGTAGAAGGTCGAGCAATTCAGCTGCACCCACTGGTATGTCCGGCGTTCAACGCGGACTTCGATGGCGACCAGATGGCGGTTCACGTACCGCTTTCTTTGGAGGCTCAGGCAGAAGCGCGGTTACTGATGCTGGCTTCTAATAACATCCTCTCTCCAGCGACGGGCCGACCCATTGTAACGCCTAGCCAAGACATGGTATTAGGCTGCTATTACCTAACGGCAGAAAACCCAGCAGCGACCAAGGGTGCTGGAGGTTATTTCGCCAGCTTGGATGATGCGCTCTTAGCCTATGAGCAGTCTGCGGTAGATTTACACGCCTACATCTGGGTGCGCTTTGACGGGATAGTAGAGAATGATAAACCGGATGCGGAGCCGGAAAAGGTGGAAACCTTAGCTGATGGCACCGTCTGGACAACCTACAACTTCCGTCGAGTGCGGCAAGACAAGGAAGGAAACGTCTTGACCCAATACATTCGGACGACGCCCGGTCGAATTATCTACAATAAGACGATTCAAGAGGCATTGGCAATATAAATCAGTGTTGAGGACGGAGTGATTGAGGGCTGGGCAAAGAGTTTTGACTTTCCTCCTCACTCACGTCCTCGCTCCGGTGTTTTGTGTTGGCTTGTTCTGTGTTCGCTCAGTCCGCGAGTTGAATGGCCCTACGCGAATACGCCTCATTGCTCAGTCTTCTTTAAATACTCGTTTTGCGAGTAGAGCGCCGCTACGCTAACAGTCCTTATACCTCAGTCCTAACTTATGGCAGAGCAACCAGAAATCAAAAATATTTTTCATAATCGGATGGTGGACAAAGGGCAACTGAAGAAACTGGTTGCCTGGGCATTTACGCATTTCGGTAGTGCCCGCACCTCCCAAATGGCAGACCGCCTGAAAGATTTGGGCTTCCACTACGCGACTAAAGCGGGTGTCTCGATTAGTGTGGATGACTTGCAGGTGCCGGATTCTAAGCGGCAGTTGCTGGACGCTGCCGAAACTGAAATTCGCTCTACAGAAGCACGCTACACGCGGGGCGAAATCACCGAGGTGGAGCGCTTCCAAAAGGTTATCGATACCTGGAATAGTACCAGCGAAGCCCTAAAGGATGAGGTGGTTCGCAACTTTAGACAAAAAAATCCCCTGAATTCGGTCTATATGATGGCGTTTTCTGGGGCGCGGGGAAATATTTCTCAGGTGCGTCAGCTGGTGGGAATGCGTGGATTGATGGCAAACCCCCAGGGAGAGATTATTGGTCTGCCGATTAAGACGAATTTCCGGGAAGGTTTGACCGTCACGGAATATATTATCTCGTCTTATGGGGCACGGAAGGGATTGGTAGATACCGCTCTACGTACAGCGGATTCCGGCTATCTTACCCGCCGCCTGGTGGATGTGTCTCAGGATGTAATTGTTCGGGAAGTGGACTGCGGCACCCAGCGAGGGATTCGCTTACGCAGCATGACTTCGGACGATCGGGTGCTGATTCCTTTGTCCGATCGCCTGCTGGGTCGCGTTCTAGTAGAAGATGCGGTTCATCCCACCACGGGGGAAGTGGTCATGCCCCGCAATCAGCCGATGTCAGAAGAAATGGGGCTGAACATTGTTAAGGCTGGGATAGAAGAAGTTTTCGTGCGATCGCCCCTGACCTGCGAAGCCGCCCGTTCCGTGTGTCAACATTGTTACGGCTGGAGCCTCGCCCACGGGCATCTCGTGGATCTGGGGGAAGCGGTGGGAATTATTGCCGCTCAGTCGATTGGCGAACCAGGCACCCAGCTCACCATGCGGACGTTCCACACTGGCGGCGTCTTCACTGGCGAAGTAGCGCGACAAGTCCGTGCGCCGATGACCGCCAAAGTGCGCTTCAGCCGAGGGATGCGGACGCGGGGACTGCGGACGCGGCACGGGGAAGATGCCTTGCTGGTGGAATCGACCAATGCGGAATTGATTCTCGATCCGGTAGACAGCACTCAGGAGCAAATCTCGATTCCGCTCACTCAAAATTCCACCCTGTACTGTGTCAATGGCAGCACGGTAACGGCAGAACAGCTATTGGGTGAAGTTGCGATCGCTTCTTCCACTCGCGCCCATACAGAAAAAGCCGCCAAAGACGTTACCACTGACCTGGCAGGCGAAGTGAAGTTTGAAGGTCTGCTTCCAGAAGAAAAAACCGACCGCCAGGGGAACACCACCCGGATTGCGGCGCGGGGTGGTTTGTTGTGGATTTTGTCTGGAGAAGTTTACAACCTACCTCCAGGTGCCGAAGCCGTCGTGCAGAACGGTAAAGTGGTGGATCGCAACGACGTACTCGCAGAAACCAAGTTGGTGAGCGAGCATGGTGGTGTCGTCCGGCTAAAAGCTGATGACGCTGGTTCGCGGGGACGAGAAATTGAAATTATCACCGCTAGCGTGCTGTTAGACCAAGCACGGGTGCGAATGGAAGCGACTCAAGGCCGCGACCATTATGTAATTTATACCGCCGACAATCAGCGCTTTTCCCTGAAGGCCACCCCAGGGACAAAAGTTCAAAACCACCAGGTAGTAGCCGATTTAATTGACGATCGCTATAACACCCAGACCGGGGGAATTATCAAATACGCCGGTGTGGAAGTTGCCAAAAAAGCCAAGGCAAAACAAGGATACGAAGTCATCAAAGGCGGCACCTTGCTGTGGATTCCAGAAGAATCCCATGAAGTGAACAAGGATATCTCCCTCCTGCAAGTGGAAGACGGTCAATACGTAGAAGCCATGACAGAGGTCGTCAAAGATATCTTCTGTCAAACAGCTGGGATAGTGGAAGTAACCCAGAAAAACGATATCCTACGGGAAATCGTGATTAAGCCCGGTGAACTACATTTGGTCGATGACCCAGAAGCAGTGATGGGAACAGATGGATCGCTGTTCTATCCCGGACAGGAAGTTATGCCAGGGCTGACGGTTAGCGAGTTGCGTTATACCGAATTTGTGGAAACCCCTGAAGGCCCTGCATTGTTGCTGCGTCCGGTGACTGAGTTTCACGTTCCCGATGAGCCGAGCGTACCGTCTCAAGCTTCTATTTCTGGAAGGGGACGTTACAAGATTGAGCTGCGGGCAGTTCAGCGGCTTCCTTACAAAGATGGGGAACGGGTGAAGTCCATCGGAGGGCTGGAACTGCTGCGGACGCAATTGGTTCTGGAAATTGGCTATGGAACTGAAAGTGAGAGCAGTTCCGAGAGCCTTGGTGCTTTAGAACTACTGGCGGCGGATATTGAGTTGCTGCCAATTGAAGGAAAGGGAGTTGAAGCAAAAGGCAAGGACGACGAAGAAAGCTCCGCGCTTTCAACCGTAAGTTCTGAACTTTCGCCTCGGACTTCAGAAATGCGTTTACAGCTCTTGGTTTCGGAATCTCTGGTGATTCGTCGGGATACAGCGGCAGATCCACTTTCTGGCAGTACCCATACACGGATTATGGTGACTGACGGTCAGCAGATCGAGCCAGGAGCCGTTGTGGCTCGCACGGAAATTCAGTGCAAGGATGCCGGAGAAGTCCGGGGGATTCGCGCTGGAGAAGCCTCGATTCGCCGGGTGCTGCTGGTTCGGGATACCGACCGGATAAGTGTTGACACGAAAGGCGCTAAACCCACCGTAAAAGTGGGAGCGCTGTTAGTAGCAGGGACTGAGATCGCCTCTGGCGTACTTGCCCCAGAGTCGGGTCAAATTTCCGCCATCTTGGAGGATTCGATCCAGATGCGTCTGGCTCGTCCTTATCGCGTGTCTTCCGGAGCCGTCTTGCATATCGATGATGGAGACTTGGTGCAGCGGGGTGACAACCTAGTGCTGCTAGTCTTTGAGCGGGCGAAAACTGGGGATATCATCCAAGGTTTGCCACGTATTGAAGAACTGCTGGAGGCACGGAAGCCAAAAGAAGCGTGTATTTTGGCACGGCGTTCGGGAACGGCTCAGGTCGTTTACGGACCTCAGCAGGACGCAGAGGAGATTAAAGTCATTGAATCGGACGGCGTCGTGGCTGACTATCCCCTCGGCCCCGGACAGAACGTCATTGTGGGAGATGACATGGTTGTAGAGACTGCGGAGGCGCTAACCGATGGTCCTGCCAACCCCCATGAAATTCTAGAGATTTTCTTTGAGCATTACCGGGAAACGATGGGAGTCTACGAAGCGGCGCTGATGGCGTTGCAGAAGGTTCAGACTTTCCTGGTGAATGAAGTGCAGTCGGTTTATCAATCTCAGGGGATTGATATTTCTGATAAGCATATTGAGGTGATTGTGCGCCAGATGACCTCGAAAGTCCGGGTGGATGATGGCGGCGATACCACGATGCTGCCGGGAGAGTTGGTGGAACTGCGGCAGATTGAGCAAGTGAATGAAGCGATGGCAATTACTGGCGGGGCACCGGCGCAATATACGCCGATGTTGCTGGGGATTACCAAGGCATCGCTGAATACAGATAGCTTTATTTCTGCGGCATCTTTCCAGGAAACGACGCGGGTTCTCACCGAAGCAGCAATTGAAGGCAAATCTGACTGGCTGCGCGGTCTGAAGGAGAATGTGATCATTGGGCGACTGATTCCGGCAGGAACCGGGTTCAATGCCTATGAGGACAGCATCAGCTCAGATGTTGATATGTCAGCATCTGGCTTCGGTTCCGGACTGGATGTTGAGGAGGACGCGCTGGACGTGGTGCTGGATGACCGAACAGCTCGTGCTTACAGCCCAGGTCTTGGATTTGAAGAACGGCCTACTTATGGAATGGGCGGTGCTATCTCTCCAGTTCTTGATGATGACGACGACCTCATTGACGATGTTGAGGATGACGACGACTTTGAGGACGACGACTAGAGAGTAATGAGTACCGAGAACTGAAGAGAGAGTAGAAAGAGGAGATAAAAAGTAGTAAACGCGGTGTGCAACTTTCTGTATTTCTCCCCCTTAAAAAGGGGGTTCAGAAAGTTAAGAAAAAGTTGCAGACGTTAGAAAAGGAATAGAGAAGAGAATATTCTCTTCTCTATTCCTTTTTACTTTTAATTCACTCAATCCTCAGGTCTCAAGCACTCAGTCCTCAGCCCTCAGTCCTCACCTCTCAGCCCTCAGCACTAATTAAGACTGTTCTTGCAATTCACCAGCGCGGACGCTAATGGATGTCGCTTGGTTGGCGCGCTGCACCTTCATCTGTATAACCTGACCGACACGGCTATTCTCGACAATTCTCTGCAACTCGGCGGCAGTCTTCACGGGTTGCCCATCAATCTCCAAAATCACATCCCCCCGGCGCATTCCACTTTTGGCAGCTGGGGTATTTGGCAACACTCGCACGACTAGGACGCCGTTGATTTCTGGCACCTGTAGGGGAGCATTGGGGTCGCTGTTGTTTTCAGCCGCTACTTGGGGCGTTAGGGTTGCCATTTGAACGCCGAGATAGGGATGAGCGACTCTTTCTCCACGCGCCAGCTGAACAGAAATTGTTTTGGCTTGATTAATCGGAATTGCAAAGCCTATCCCCATTGCGTCAGCACGAATCGCCGTGTTGATGCCAATTACTTCACCCTGTTGATTTAAGAGTGGTCCACCGGAGTTACCTGGATTAATCGCTGCATCGGTTTGAATGAAATCCAATCGCTTGTCAGGAATCCCCACAGCGGCACTGGAGCGTTTAAGGGTACTGATAATTCCCAAGGTGACGGTGTTATCCAATCCTAATGGATTGCCGACTGCGATCGCCCAGTCACCCACTTGCACTTCGTTAGAATCTCCAAGAGGTGCCACGGGTAAGTCGCTACCTCCATCGATTTTGACCACCGCCAAATCCGTTACCGGATCGGCACCTTGTACCTTCCCCTCTATTGTGCGTCCATCCTTAAGGGTGACAGTCACCTTATCCGCCTGATTGACCACATGGGAATTTGTCAAAATAATCCCACTCTTGTCAATAATGAAACCAGAGCCTTGACCGCGTAGGCGCTCTTGCATCGGCCCTCTGGGCAACTCTTCACCAAAAAAACGCCGGAAGAAGGGGTCGTCAAACAACGGATCGATGTTACGGTTGACTGTGCGCTCGGTATCAATTCTGACGACTGCCGCTCCTACCCGATTCACCGCTGCGGTGACAAAACTGCCAGTTGCAGCAGTATTGGGAATTCTAGAAATACTGCTTTGCGCTACCAGCTCTGATGCCCCTGGAGTAAGTGCAACTTCTTTGGGAGCAGGGCCAGCCTGAGACGGCAAGACACGATAAGCGCCAAACGCCAAAATGCCTCCTAGAAAGGTGGCAATTACATAGGTACTGACTTGACGCAGAAACCGAAAAAACTTTGGAAATTGCATAGCATCAATTTTCTAGCTTTGTGATGATCTATCTGGTAACAAAAATATCCCTATAGTTATTTTTACAGGTGAAACGACTGAACTTAGGCTCAAGCACTGATGCGGTTTTCCCTACATCTCAAATTTCTATAAACATAAAGACGCATTCTTTGAGGCGACACATTAGCGTAGGGGCACGAAGTGGAGTGTAGTACAATTTTTCATCTCTAGAAGAGCAGATACTTAAATAGGCTACGATGTGGAATACAAATGCTGCCTTATTGACTCTCCATGATTGGATCGAATCCGCTAACTGACGAAACCTTGCCCGTCCACGGTCGTTCACATACCCACGAGCATGGGGATGAAGAGTCTCCCCATCATCATGTCCACAGCGAAGAATCACTGCGGCGGGTTGTTAATCGCTTGTCTCGGATTGAAGGACACGTCCGAGGCATCAAAAATATGGTGCAGGAAAGCGAATCCTGCCCCAAAGTTCTCGTGCAGATTGCTGCTGTGCGGGGTGCCCTAGATCGGGTGGCGCGGATAATTTTGGATGAACATTTAACTGAGTGTATTGCCCGCGCAGCTGAAGAAGGCAATATTGAAGTTGAAATTGAAAAGCTAAAAGAAGCTTTGGATCGATTTTTGCCTTAGTTTAGTTAGATTACAAAACTGGCTTCCCTTTGCGTGGAAGCCAGAAAAAAACATTGGTATCGAAGACAACGATATAGCTAGGGATTTACTTATGCTTGTGCAGCAACTTATCAACAAGCACCTCTTGGTCGTCTTCACTCAAGCTGTCCCAATCCAGCCCCCGTTCAGCACTCAAGACGCGCATCTGCTGCTCTTTCTCTGTTAACCTATCTGTGCCATTCATCTTTCTTTCCGAGGCGAGGGTGTCCAAGAGTATGGATTTATCCTCCTGTGGCAGTTGTTTAACTAAGTCAATTACCTGCCTAATTGTCAATTCTATCTTTGGCATGATTATTCCCTCGGTAGTTTATGAAATTGATATCTGAAACCACAGCGACAATCATGACGGGGTGGCAGTTGTGGCTGAAATGAAGAAGCGAACATTTACGACACGTCGGGAAGAGCTGATTTGAGATTTTTGCTCAAGAGACGCGAAGAAACAAAGGCAACTACTATGAAAAGTCCGCAAATTCTTTCAGCTCAACTATTTGTGAGAGTACCACAAGTAAGAAGCTAGCTGCTGTCTCATCCCTTTGGAAAAGGACTAGCGATCCTTCAATTTTTCTTCTCTCAAGTGCTTGTAAATGCTGATGTCTCAAATTTTCAGAATTCAATGTTTTTGGAGGTATTTTTTAGCATAGATAGAAGTACAGTTTTCACATTTTTACAACTTTTAATTTTTTTAAAGCTATTTTAATGAAGAGCCTTTAGATAATATATTTTTATCGTTTATTTTACTAAATGTAAAAAAGCGAGTTTGAGTTTTTTTGACAATAAAAGCCATACAATTCTAAACATTGTCTGCGTTTTGATTCACCTCCTAAGTTGCTTACACATGGAAAATGTTTAGCTATGCGATAGATTGGCAATTGGCTTTAAACGTAAACCTTTATTTATCACAATATTGTATAAAACTGTGCTTAAATCAGCTTTTCCAGGTTGTCGAGTCTACGGGGATCGATTTAAAATGAATTAAACATGATTATGAACTATCAGCATTAGTTAACATAGACTGCTTTTTTAATTTGTTTAATTTAATAGAACCAATGATTGGTATTAGTAACGACTAAAAATAAAATATATTTTTATATGAATATATTTTGATAAAGTTAAAAAATAGAATAATTACTTTGTTTTTTACTTAAAAAAAATTAGCAAAGAATCAACCTTAAAAATAACAATAATCAGTGAATCAAACAATAACATTTAAATATATACCAAAATATCTTGATTATGTGAATTCACTGAGATAGGAATAGTTAGTATTTTTTGTCATAGTATTGACTTTTATTAGCCTAATATTTACTTTAGAAACATAGCATAATTCCCAATAAAACCAATAAGATAATTTAATGTTTAAGTAAGAAGCAATAAAATATATTAATGTTTTTAGTGATGGCACTATGTTGGGGAAGTTGGAGGAAGCGATCGCACGGTTAACCCGGTTCGATTGCCTCTGTACACAGGCATAGCAAAAGCTTCCTAATTCCGGAGTCGGAATTGCCAACGAATAGAGCAGCATAAATTGTACTGCATTGCTTGCAGCTCCAGTCAGGATAGCGATCGCAACTGGTAGCGTTGGTGACAGAGGATGCGATCGCTATCCTGACGTGCATTACGATTAAGCAAATCAGATTTGAGCAAACAGTTGTAGAGGATGACGTTTGATTATCAATTTCACTATTCTTTGAGCGGTAGCGCAGATAAACCGATAATCCTGTTTTTACATGGCTTTATGGGTGACTGCAACGAATT